>CALCHA010000599.1 GCA_937901265.1 uncultured Phycisphaerales bacterium | reverse complement strand
GAAAGCGCGGTTGGCCGTATTGCTGGCGGGATCATCGCCGGCCGCGAGCAGCGTTGCGCCGGCTTCGAGATGCAGCGTGATGTTCGAGTAAAGCCGGAGCGAAAACGAAAGATAGGTGCCCGCGGGGAAGAGCACGGTGCCGCCGCCGGATTCGTGCGCGGCGCGGATGGCGGCATTGATGGCGTCGGTGTCGAGCGTGGTGCCGTCGCCGACGGCGCCGAAGGTGCGAATATTGTGCATGGGGGCTCCTGAGGGGAATCAGTGGTCGTTTGGCGGATCGGTCGGGGAGAGGAGAGCCGACTCGCTGGCGATCAACTGGCGAAGCAGCGGATCGGGATTGAAGAACCGGTGGATGAGGGCGGGTGTTGCGCGGAAGCGGGTGTGATGGACCAGGCGGTCCAAAGCGAAGGCCAAATTGACGTGACGGAGTTCGGCCGCGATGGCGAGGAGGGCGAGAGTGCCGCGCGCACGCAACGGCAATCCCTGCTGCGCGGCAAGGCGCTCAACGGCGGGTATGGCTTGCTGGTCATCGAGCAGAATACGATCGGCGTTTTTCTGGAGGGCGAGCGCGATGGCGGCGGCTTCGCCGGGATGCAATGCCTTGCTGATGGGGAGAACCTGGGATGGAGATTCGATTCTGAGCCATGCGGGCGGGGCGTGAGCCCAGGCACGAACATGCTCGGGAAAATGGGGAATTTGAAGTTCCCGTATCACCGCGGGAGGGGTGAAAATTTCGCCAAAAAGCTTCGGAAGAATATCGATCGCGTCGATCTCGACGAGATAGCGCAGCGGTGAGGTGTTGGAAACGATGGTCACGATGCAGAAATATTTCGCAGGTCGGCAAGTTCTTCCTGGAAGCGCTGGGGGGACATTTCCAAGGCGACGTTGTGGCGCTTGAGCAGGCCATCGGTTTCGAAGCGATCGAGGCGGAGGAGTTGGGACAGTTCGTAGTGGGAAAGCAGCCCGCGGCGGTAGAGGTCGACGGCGTAGACTTCCGCGGCGTCCGTTTGAGGGTCGGCGGTCTCGGCGCGGAGACGCGATTCGAGTTCTGGCGGGAGGTTGAGCGTGAAGGTGAGTTGCATGACGGGTTCCTTTGAGCCCATCATAGCCGAGGCGGTGTGACGGGCGGAAGAGCCTGGGGTCATGGGGTGACGGTTTCGGGCAGGGTGATGGTCTTGTCGAGGTGAAACGATTGCTGCAGCGGCAGGGAGCGCGACGAATCGCCGACGTGGATCACGTAATCGCCGGCCTCGGCGATCCACGCATGTTTCTCCGGCGAATAGTAAGCAAATGCTGCGGGGGGAAGTTCGAGAACCACCGTCTGCTTTTCGCCAGCCTTGAGCGTGATCTTTTTGAACGCCTTCAGTTCCTGCAGCGGACGATCGACGCTGGGCTTCACGGGTTCGATGTACACCTGCGCCACTGCCGCCCCCTCGCGCTGCCCGGTGTTGGTCAGGGTGAACTGCACCTGCGGCGTGTCGTTGGCAACGGTGATCGCCCCAACGTTCCCCCCGAGCCGCGCCACCGTGAGATCAGAAAACGCGAACGTCGTGTAAGACAGCCCAAAGCCAAACGCAAACTGCGGCTCGATTTTCCGCGTGTCGTACCAGCGATATCCGACGAGCAGTTTCTCCGCATACGTCTCCTGCGGCCCCGTTTCCGCCGTCAGCCCCGCGCCGCGCACATTCCCGCCGACCCCCGGAAAAACCGCCGGATCATTCGGATGTGATGCCGGCGTATCCGAAAGCTGCTTCGGCCACGTGCACGGCAGATGCCCCGACGGATTCACATCGCCAAACAGCACCCGTGCCAAAGCGTTGCCGCCCTCCGTGCCGCCGTACCAGTACATCATCAGCGCCGCCGCATCGCCGATCCATGGATCCACCACCGACGGGCTGCCGCCATTGAGAATCACAATCGTGCGCGGATTCGCCTTCGTCACCGCGGCGATCAGCTCCGCCTGTCCCGGCGGCAGATTCATGTTCGGCCGATCCGCGCCTTCCTGGTCCTGCGCCCGATACAAACCGGCGACGACGATCGCCACATCCGCCGCCTTCGCCGCTTCCACGGCCGCGGCAATCTGGCTCGACTGCGTCGCCGGTGCCGCGCCCGTCGTGGGAGTTACCGCCCCGCCCACGCCGCGCCGCCCGCCCCGCCCAGCCGCGCGCGTGTATCCCTCCACATACGTGATCTTCACACCTTCGCCCGCACGCTTCGTAATGCCTTCCAGCGGCGTGATTTCATACGACGTTTTGATCTGCGCCGAATTGCCATCATGCGCAAACTTCGCATTGGCATTCTGCCCGATCACCGCAATGGAGTGAATCTTCGCCGCATCCAACGGCAGCGCCGCCTTTTCATTCTTCAGCAGCACGATCGCCGATTCCTCAATCGCCCGCGCCGCCGCGATATGCTCCGGCGCCATCAGCGGCGGCGGACGGAATTTCACCATCTTCGGATCATCCAGCAGCCCCGTCGCCGCCATCACCCGCAGATTCCGCAAGACCATGTCATCAATCCGCGCCATCGGCACCTCCCCCGCCTTCACCGCTTCCAGCAACTTCGTCGCCAGAAAATCATTGTCGTGATTCCCTCCCACATTCGAGCCCATCTCAAGGTCCAGCCCGTTATTCGCACAGGCCACCGTCGAATGCGCCCCACCCCAATCCGTCATCACCAACCCCTGAAAATTCCAGTCGCCCTTCAAAATGTCCATCAACAGCGGCTTGTTCTCTGAGCAGAACGCCCCGTTCACCCGGTTGTACGCCGTCATCACCGACCACACATGCCCCTCCGTCACCGCCGCCTTGAACGCCGGCAGATAAATCTCGTGCAGCGTGCGCTCATCCACATGCACGTTCACGCTGTTTCGGTTGTTCTCCTGGTTGTTCAACGCAAAATGCTTCGCGCACGCCGCCACGCCATTTTGCTGCACTCCCTCCACAAACCCCACCGCCATCCGCGATGCCAGCCACGGGTCCTCACCAAAATATTCCGAGTTCCGCCCGTTCAGCGGCGTGCGCATGATGTTCAGCCCCGGGCAGAGCATGATGTTCTTTTGCCGTACCACCGCTTCCTGCCCGATCACGTTGCCGAAAGCTTTGGCGAGGTCGGGATCGAAGCTGGCGGCGAGGCCGATGTCGGCGGGCATGGCGGTGGCGAAGTCATCGGTCCGGCCGGCGGCGTTCCAGCCGGAGGGCTGGATTTCCTCGCGCACGCCCTGCGGGCCATCGGACATCCAGAGCTTCCCGATGCCCAGGCGCGGGACGCCGGCAGACGTGAACGTGCCATCGGCGTGGAGCAGGGCGATCTTTTCTTCGAGCGTCAGTTGTCCCAGCACCAGCCGCGCCCGCGCATCCGGCGACAGTGCCGCATTCCGCCATGCCGCCGCATCGCCGCCACCGGGCGCTACAGCCGGCGCCGTCTGCCCGCGCACCGCCGCTCCCGCCGCCGCTACCATCACGCCCGCCATCGCCATCCAGTTACGCATCTTTCGCTCCGTATGAAAACTCACTTCTTGCCCTCGCCGTCCACCCGCCCGCCCGTCGCCGGCACCCAGCCTTCACCGCCTCCGTCGAATTCAGCACCGTCGCCGCCATGATCGCCCCATGCTCCGTAAACCTATAGGGGCGGTATCGACTTCCGCCCCTCTTGGAGGTCGCAAACTGCGACCTCAATGTATCCACCTCTTCCGATGTTCCCACAAAACCGAAGTGAACACCCATTCCGCTCGGCCTAAAACTTCACGTCAACCGACTCCCCGCGGTACGTCAACGTCTTGTCCGGCTTCACGTCCGCCGAATACCCCGCCGCCTTGCCCGGATCCACCAGCACCACGTTCACCGTCCGCTGCTTGAGCATCCCATCAAACGCCCCCGCGCGCTTCCCCATCGTCAGCACCCGCCGCCCCTCATCCCAGTGCAGCCCGATCCGCGAAGACGCCCCGTGCTCATACCCATACGTCAGCCCGTCATCTTCGTAGAGCGAAAAATCACCATCCGCCCCGGCATACACAAACACCGTCAGCGGATCCGCCGGCTTCTCGCCCACATACTGCTGGTCCGGTCCCAGCGGCACGATCGAACCCGCCCGCACATACAGCGGCATCTGATCCAGTCTCGCCGCCGCGCGCGCTGTCGCACCGCCCGCCTCCGCCTTGCCGCTCCAGAAGTCATACCACCCGCCCTTCGTCTCCGGCAGATACGCCTCCCACTCCCGCGCCTTGTACTGCGTCACCGGCGTCACCAGAAACGCCGGCCCGAACATATACTCATCCGTCAGTGTCCGCGCCCGAGCGTCCCCCGCAAAATCCATGACCAGCGGCCGCATGAACGTCCCCTCCTTCTGCGTCACATCCCCCGCCAGCGAGTAAATATAAGGCAGCATCCGATAGCGCAGCTTGTCCGCCTTCAGCATCGCCTTGTACGCCTCCGAATCCTCCCCGCCGAACTGCCACATCTCGCGGAACGGCGACTCCCCATGCACCCGCAGCAGCGGCACAAACGCCGCAAACTCAAACCAGCGCGCGTTGAGCTCGCGCCACTCCGCCACATCCTCCGCTTTCGGATTCCGCGCCGACCACTTCGCCGGCACCGAAAAGCCGCCCGAATCCATCGTCCAATAAGGCATTCCCGAAATCGAATAATCCGTCCCCGCGATGATCTGCTTTTTCATCGCACTCCACGAGGATGTGATGGCGCCCGACCAGCTCGCCGCCCCGTACCGCTGCTGCCCCGCATACCCCGACCGTGTCAGGATGAACACCCGCCGAGCCGGCGCCGCCTTCCGAT
>CALCHA010000598.1 GCA_937901265.1 uncultured Phycisphaerales bacterium | reverse complement strand
GGGCTGTTTTTCATCATTCCCGGGATCACGATGTCGCTTTTGTCGGATGAATACCGCTCGGGGCGGATCGAGATGCTGCGGACCAGCCCGGTGACCGAGGTGGACCTCGTGCTGGGCAAGTATTTCGGCGCGATGCTGTTTTACCTGATCCTGCTGGCCTCGACGTTTCTCTACGTGGGGCTGCTGCTGATCTTCGGGCGGCCGGACTGGGGGCAGACGTTCTCCGCATACCTGGGGCTGCTGCTGATGGGGATGATGTATGTGGCGGTGGGGCTGTTTTTCTCGACCTGTACACAGAATCAGATCGTGGCTTATCTGGCGACGATGCTGGTGCTGGGGTTCATGACCTTTTCCAGCGGGCTGGCGACACTGGTGCCGGCGCGGCTGTTCGGGTGGCTGAACATCTCTTTTCTCCGGCCGACGATGGCGTACGTGGGGGTGGGCAACCACATCGGGGATTTCGCGAAGGGGGTTGTGGACACGGCGCACCTGGGCTACTTCCTCGGATTTTCGCTGCTGTTTTTGTTTTTCACCTACCTGATCCTGGAGAGCCGCAAGTGGCGGTGAGGGGCGGGCCCGGCGGCGTGAGATCGAACGACTTTTCCCAAGCGAGCAGGACATGACGCAGACAACGACGAACGAGATGCCCAACGCCAAGCAGCGGCACTGGATGTATGGGTTAAATGTGGCGCTGCTGGTGATCATCGGCGCGGTGACCATCGGCTTTGCGCTCTATACCACCGCGAACTACAACCGCCGGCTGGACTGGACCAGCGGCGGCATCTATTCGCTGAGCGACTCGACGAAGAAGCTGATCCAGCAAATCGACCAGAAGGGGCAGAAGTATGAGCTGGTGACGCTGTTCACCGGGCGCTCGGCTTCGGGGAGTGACCAGGCTTCGTATGAGAGCGCGCGGCGGGTGCAGGACCTGCTGGATGAGTATGGCCGGCGGTCGAAGGACATCACGGTGGAGAACCTCTCCGACGTGCCGCTGGATGAACTGATGCAGAAGATCCGTGACCGGTACACGGGCGAGCTCAAGCCGTATGAAGCGGCGGTGGGGGATTTCGACAAGGTGGCGAAGGACATGGACACCTTCGCCAAGGGGGAGGCGGCGAATCTGAGCGCGCTGGCACAGCAGCCCGGGGTGAACGCGACCACCGCACAGGCGGCGAACCAGTTCTACGGGATCATGGGAACGCTGCTTCCTGATCAGATGCAGTCGGGGCAGAAGGCGGTCCAGCGGATCACGGATTCGACCGTGCCCGACTACACCCGCGCGGTGGCGGCGATCAAAGCGGCGTTTAACGACCAGGTCGACGTGGTGGGTCTGCTGGCGGCGGTGCAGGACCCGGCGAAGGTGAAGGATTCGGGGCTGGAAAAATACTTCGCAGACGCGACGCCGCGCTACGCAGCGGTGCAGAAGGAAGTGAAAGATTATCTCGCCCGGCTGGACAAACTCACGCCGTTGAAGGTGTCGGACATCACGAGTTCGGTGGCCAACAACTCGATCGTGGTGCTGGGCCCCAAGACGGCGCAAGTGATCAACGAGTATGACATCATCAAGCAAAGTCAGTCGGATCAGCCGACGCCAGGGCTGGACTCGAGCAGCTTTGTGGGGGAACAGGCGGTGAGTTCGGCGCTGTTGGCGATGGTGAATCCGGACAAGCAGAAGGTGGTTTTTGTGACGGCGACGCCGACACAAATCACCAGCAGCGGGCAGGCATCGAGCTGGTCCGGGGTGGCGGAGCGGCTGAAGGAGCTGAATTTCGACGTGATGGAGTGGTCGCCTCCGGGGCCGCAGACGTCGCCGGATCAGCCGCCGCCCTCGCCGACGCCGCCGGCGTCGGGGAAAGGGGTGGTCTGGATCGTGTTTCCGCCGGACGCCCCCACGCCGCAGCAGATGATGTCGGGGATGCCGCCAGCCGATCCCAAGCCGATCATTGCGGCACTCAAGGAGCATCTGGCCACGGGCGGGCGGGCGATGTTGCTGGCCTCGTCGGGGGGCGGGCTGATGGGCGGGGGCGACACGTATGCGTATGACGAAATCGCGAAAACGTTTGGGATCGTGGTGCAGCCGAAGTACACGGTGGTGCGACATTACGAGCTGCAGGATGGGGAGATCACCTATCCGCGCATCGTCGTGACCCACTATGCCGACCACGAGATCACCCGGCCTCTGCAGTCTCTGCAGTCGATCTTCATGGGGGTGCCCAGCGGTGGCCCGATGGGCGGGATGATCGGCGGCCCGACGATCGTGGGCATCGACAGCACCATGCCTGCGGGCGTGGAAGCGGCCGTGCTGGTGAACACGCCCAACGACGCCGACCACTGGGGCGAGACGGCCTACGCGCGGGATGCGAAATTCGACAAAGGGGTGGACTATGCCCCGCCCTGTCCGCTGGCGGCCGCGGGCGTGAAAGACAAGGGCGACAAGGATAAGGAAGAGCGGCTGGTGGTGCTGGGGAGCACGCTGGTGGGAGCGGACAGCGCCACGATGGATGTGCTGCCGCCGTCGATTGAGGGGAACCACATCGTGCAGCATTTGGCGAATCCGGGCAATCTGGAGTTGATCGCCAACTCGACCTTGTGGCTTGCGGGCTATGAGAACATGATCGCGGTGAGCAGCAAATCGAGCGCGGCGCAACGCATTCAGAACATTTCGCCGGGGGCGTTGATCGCGATTCGGACGCTGGTGTTTGTGCTGATCCCCTTCGGGGCGCTGGCACTGGGCGGGGTGGTGTGGCTGTTCCGGCGGCGTTAAGCCACGGGGTGGATGTAAGTGACATGGTGAGGCAAGTTACCCCTTCGAGGCAGACATGAATTTTCGTTTGACGCTGGTCCTGGTGATTGTGTTGGCGCTGGTGTGCAGCACTTACCTGGGATTAAAGAGCTGCAGCGAGCAGAAGGGGGCAGCGGAGAAGTCGCGGACCAACCTGGTCTTCACGCCGGCGCCTGCGGGCATCATGAGCGTGGAATACACGCAGGATGGCACGCTGCAGTGGGCGTTGGCAAAGAGCAACAACACGTGGCGGCTGACGCGGCCGGTCGACGCGGCCGCCGACGATATGGGTGCCAGCGACGTGACCACGGCGCTGATGAACCTGACGTATGCGGACAAGTTTGAGCCGGCGCCGTCGGGGGCGCACTCGGCCGAGACCACCGGGGTGGCCAAGGCGCGGCACGTGGTCAAATTCACGGATGAGACCGGCAAGCAGCACACGCTGTCCATCGGTAAGCGGGCGGTCAGCGGCGTGTACGCGACGGCCGACGGAGCCCCCACGATTTACCTGTTGGAGAGCAACCCGCTGGACAAGCTGGACGTGCCGGTGGCGACGCTGCGGTCCAAGCTGATCAAGCAGATTTCGCCGGAGACAATTGAGCAACTGACCATCCACCACAAGGACCAGAACGTGACGCTGGTGAAGAACGGGAACGACTGGGTGATCAGCTCGCCGATCACGGCGCGGGCGAATGCAGCGACGATTGAGGGGATCACCAACGAACTGCGGAATGTGCGTGCGGCGGGCTTCGGCGAACTGCCCAAGGACATGCCCGCGACCGGGCTCAATCCGCCCGTCATGACGGTTACCGCAATGGTGGCCGAGGCCCCCACCTCCATGCCGGGAGCAGGCCCGACCAGCCGCCCGGCGGGGACGCCGGTGACGCTCGAACTGGGCTACTACACCGATCCCACCAGCAAGAAAAACGTCTATGCGAGCCTTGCGGGATCGAAGGAAGTCTTCACGCTGACGGCAAGCACGTTCGACAAACTCAACAAGGAACTCGCTGACCTGCGCGATCCGGTCGTTCTGCCCAACGCGCAGACCGAACCCACGCGTATCGACATCACGCCCACGGCCGGCGGGACGGTCTCGCTCTCGCGGACGGTGGCGACGAGCAGCACCTGGATGTTGGACGGGCCGACGATCGGCATGACCGACGGCGATCCCGGCGCCGCCACGGCGCTGATGACGACCCTGCGTGATTTGCGGGCGAGCAAGTTCGTGGATGCGGCCGGCGATTTGAAATCGATCGGGCTCGACCCGCCACAGGCAAAGGTGGAGCTTACAACGCCGGGACAGGCACGCCATGATGTGCTGCTGATCGGCAAGCCGGAGACGGCGGACGACGTGACGCCGCTGATGGTGCAGGGTGAGCCAACGGTGTATCTGGTGAAGAGCGTGGAGGTGGCGAAGCTGACGCCGGGCGTGCTGGAGCTGCGCGACCATGCGTTGGAGCGGCTGACGGCGGACCGCATTCGGGAAATCAAGGTCACGGGCCCGGGGGCGGCGGGCTTCACCCTGCGGCGCGACGGGACGTCGTGGAAAGTTGCTCATGCAGGCGGAGCCAGTGACGCAGTCGATGAGGGCAAGATGACGTCGCTGCTGGCGGACTTCACGCCCCTCACGGCGGCGAAATTCCTCTCGACCAGCCCGACCCACGGCGGGGCACCGGACATGACGGTCACGGTGACGGTCCTCGAGCCCAGTGCCGCGGCAGCGACCGCCCCGGCGACCACCCAGGGGGCGGCGAGTGCCCCGGCGACCATGTCCGCGGCGCTGCAGGCGGTGATGAACCAGGCGACCGGCCCCGATCAAGGCAAGGAGGTCACCCGGACGCTGCGACTGTGGAAACCGACGACGGCGACGAGTGCACCAGCGACGGCCCCCGCGGTCGGCGCGGCGGGCAGCACCTGGCAGGCGGTGTGGGAGGGCGGTCCGGGCACCCCATGGACCTTTGAGCCCGCGGCGTTGCTGATGACCCATCTCACGGCGACGACCTACGCCATCCCCGCGACCCAACCCGCCACCCAGCCGGGTGCGGCGAGTGCACCGGCCGAGAAATAAGTGAATTTGCGGCCTTTTTCACAGCCCGATTGCCGCGAGGGGCGTCGGCGTTGTACACTGGTGTGTTGGGGATGGCGGCTGGGACAAGGCAGACGTGATCCGAACGTCCGGCGAAGAGCCGGACGCTTGGTTTTAGGGGCCAAAAAATGGATGAGAGGCGTCAGGAAGCAGTGTCCGGAACGGATCGTGCGGGGGCACGGCCGGCGGGCGCGGCGGTGGTGCGGCGCTACCCCAAGCCGCCCCCCCTGTGGGCGCGTCTGATCGCCCTGTGCCTGCGGCCGGAGAGCTGGGCCGAGGCGGCGCGGTATCCTTTCTGGGTGACGCTGGTGGCGTTGATCGTGGCGCTTGTCGTGGGATCGAGCGGCGCGGCCATAGGAACGGGTCGCTCCTACGTCACCTCGCTGGAAGGCTTAACTCAGAACTACGATGCCCGCTACTCCCGCATGGAACTCAGCAGCGACGGCGTCCTTTCGTACGACACTCCCTGGAAGGGGCCGGTCCGCTGGAAGAATATCGTCGTGGATCCCACCGACAAAACGGACATCGAATCGCTCCCAGCCAATTTCAGCATGCTGATTGGCTCAAAGAACGTGTCCTTCCAGTTCCTGGGTGCCCCGCAGGTCTCAACGATCAAGAAGCTGTTCCCCACGGTCCTTCCGGCGAGGGGCACCAAGGTGATCGACGGGGCGCTTGTCAGCCGGAACGTTGACGATTTCCGTGTTCCGATGTTCGTGGGGGTGGCGGGCTTGACGTTCGTGTGGCGTTTGTTCGCCGAATCGCTGTGGATCGCGTTGACGATGTACCTGGTGGCACCGCTGGTGGTGATCGGCGCGGCGGCGGGGGGCCGGTCGCTGATGATTCCGCGGCGTGTCGCGTACCGGATCGCCGGGGCGGTGCTCGTGCCGCTGGTGATTTTCAGCGGAGTGCTGCAGGCGATCGGGTATTCGGCATCCGCGGCGCTGAGCGATGAGGGGGCGTTGATTCTCTGGTGCGTCGCCGCGGGTGCGATGGCGGCGTGGGCGGGGGTGATGGCGCGGCGGATGTATGTGCCGGCCAAGCCGCAGGAGCGCCGCTCGTGAAGGTGTTGATCGTGATACCGGCACGCTATGGATCGACCCGATTTCCCGGCAAGCCGCTGGCCCGACAGACGGGCAAGTATCTCATCGAGCATGTGGTGGATCAGGCCAGAAAGGCGCGCGGTGCTGACGACGTGGTTGTGGCGACTGACGACCCGCGGATCGTGGCGGCGGTCACCGGCTTCGGCGGGCGCGCGGTGCTGACCAGCGACGGCCACCCGTCGGGTACGGACCGTATCGCGGAAGTGATTCGCAAGCCGGAATTCGCGGGGGTGGAGATCGTGGTGAACGTGCAGGGGGATGAGCCGGAGATTGACCCGGCGATCATCGAGGGATTGATCGAGGCGCTCGCAACGCACGAGGCGGCGATGGCGACGGTAAGCGCGCCCTTTGAGCATTTCGCCGATGTGGCGAGCGCCAACATGGTGAAGGTCGTCACGGACCGCAGCGGGATGGCCCTTTATTTTTCGCGGGCGGCGATCCCCTTCGATCGCGACGGCCGAGCGGGCGGCGCGACCCCGCACTATCGCAAGCACCTGGGCATCTACGCTTATCGGCGGGAGGCGTTGCTGGAGCTGGCGGAGTCACCGGTCTGCGACATCGAACGGGCGGAGAAGCTGGAACAACTG
>CALCHA010000597.1 GCA_937901265.1 uncultured Phycisphaerales bacterium | reverse complement strand
TCTTGGGCTCGACCGGCGGCAGCTGCAAGAAGCGGGAAAAGGCCATGGATCCCGCGACGCTGACGAACACCGCGTCACGCCGGGTCGAGTGCCGCTCCAGAAAACGCGACAGCGATTTGCGGATCACCTCGTCGCGGTTGGCGGTGGGGTCCGACAGCGGCAGGTCATGATCGATCACGTCGAGCGCTTCGACCTGCACCCGATCGCCATCCTTCCGCAGCTTGATGGCCTTCAGGCTCATCGTGCCGATGTCGATGCCCCAGGATGATTGTGCGCCTGCCATTGTGCGACCTCCTTTGCGTCCCGCGAGATCGGGGAGCGTAAACGGAAGAGGGGGGTGTGGCAACTATTTGCATCAATGCGAAGGTCACGAACGGCTCGACCCCGGCATCGCGAAAAACCACGTGCCACGGGAAGCTTACGAGCCTGCGCCTGTCGTCAGCGGAATCGGGAGAGGAGGTCGTCGCGGAATAACGGACAGGATAAGGTCCCGCGCACGAACGAGATGACTAATTCCACCAGCCGCCAGGGGACGTATGAAAAACAAACCGCCACGCAAACCATCGGTGACCACCCCTCGCGGCACGTGCCATCGCAACCGCGCGGGAGGGCTGCTGATTATCAAAGCGAGTTGCGCGCCCGGCGTCAAGCGTGAAATTTGGCGCGAAGCCAGATTCTTTTATAGGAAAGTCGGCAAAGATCGAAGGGTGGGGCGCCGGGGCGGGGAAAGTGCCGTGTCGAACGCCGTCTGAGGGGCGGTACGCGGATGCTCAGCCGGGAAGTTTCTGTTTCATTTTGAGCACCGGGGCGAAGAGGTCGCCAAGCTTTTCGACGCGCTCCAGGACCTGCGGTGCCGTGAACACCAGCATCTCCGGATCCTTCTTCTTCACCGCCTTCTCCAGTTCCTCCCACGTGACGGGCGTGCTCACCGTCGGCTCGCTCCGCGCGCGCAGCGAATACACGCACACCGTTGTCTTGTGGGCGTCGTTCTGCGACCAATCCATGAACACCCGCCCCTCCCGCTTGCTTTTAAGCATGTTCGCCGTCACCAGCTCCGGATGGTGCTCCTCCAGCACCCGGGCGAAGCTCTCCGCGAAGTGCTTCGTCTGCTCGAAGCTGGTCTTGGTATTCAGCGGCACGTACATGTGCACCCCCTTGCCCCCGGAGGTCTTGGGAAAGGCTTCAAGGCCCAGATGATCGAGGGCTTCCCGCACCGTCAGCAGCACCTTCGCCGCCTCCAATCGCCCCGCCGGCGGGCCGGGATCAAAGTCGAACGCCACACACGTCGGCACCTCCGGCTTCGCACCCTTGGCCAGCAGCGTGTGCAGCTCGATCGCCGCCAGGTTCGCCACCCACACCAGCGCCGCCGGCTCATCGAGCGTGCAAAACGCCAGGTAATCCTCGTTGTGCTTCGACCACAGCGTCGCCGTCTTGATCCAGTCGGGCTTGTAGCTGGGACAGCGCTTCTCGAAGAAGAACATGCCCGCCACGCCCGAGGGATAACGCTTCAACGTCACCGGCCGCCCCTTCAGGTGCGGCACCATCACCTTGGCGATGCGCGCGTAGTAGTCGATCACCTGCCCCTTGGTGAACCCCGTCTCGGGGTAGTACACCTTGTCAAGATTGGACACCTCCAGCTCTCGCCGGCCGACCTTGATCCGCGTCCGCGTCGCGCTCATACCGTCTTCCTCCGCCGCGCCGGCTTGTCGCCGACCGTTTCATGGGCATGGGCCGCGACTCGCTTCCGCCGCGGCGAACGCTCCGGCTTCGCCGTCGCCTTTTCAACCGGAGCCTTCTTCGTCCGCGCCTTGTCCAACGACGCCTCCAGCGCCGCCATCAGGTCGGACGCTCGCGTCTCCCGTTCCGCCTGCTGCGGCTGCCTCACCACATTCTCCCCATGTGCCTTTTTCTTCACCAGCTCCAGCACCCGGGCGCGGTACTCATCATGATACTGCTCCGGCTTGAAATCCGCCGAGAGACCCTCGATCAGCTTCTCGGCCATGTGCAGCTCCCGCCCCTCCACCTTCACGTCCCGCGGCACCTCGTCCACCTTCGTGGTCGGCGTCACCTCATTCGCGAAATGCATCGTCTCCAGCACGATCACCCCCTCGCTTGGCCGCAGCGCCGCAAGATACTCCTTCGACCGCATGGTGAACTTTGCAATGCCCACCTTGCCCGTCTTCTCCATTGCCTGCGTCAACAGCGTGTAGGCCTTCTCGGCGTTTTTCCCCGGCAGCAGGTAATAGGGCTTGTCGAAGTACACCGGATCGATCTCCGCCAGGTTCACAAAGTCGCTGATCTCGATCACACGGCTCGATTTCGGGGCGACCGCCTCCAGCTCCTCCTCGCGCACGATGACATAGCGGTCCGGCGAAATCTCGTAGCCCTTGACCATGTGCTCCCGGTGCACCTCCTTGCCATCCTCCGGGCAGACCATCTTCTGCTTCAGACGCACCTTGTCTTGATCGTGCAACAGGTGAAACGCCACCCGCTCCTCGCGCACCGCCGTCACCAGTTTCACCGGAATGTTCACCAGCCCAAAAGACAACGAGCCGGTCCAGATGGAACGTGCCATGGGGCACCTCCTTAAAGGTTGCAGTTCGCGCAACGTCAGCGGCTATTTCCTTGCCGTCGGTAACTCGCGGACCACTTCCTTGGCCGGCTTGTCCATTCGCACGCCCTTGAAGGCGGCCTGATGCATCAATTTTCCTTCGGGCCAGCGGCGGTATTCCACCTCCACGACGACCCGCGGCTTTACAAACCGCACCGCCGTCCGGAACTTCCGCAGGACCGGCGTGCCGCTGAAAGGATTCCTGTCCGTCTTCAGCGGCTTGAGCCGCTGCACCAGGGCCTTGCTGGTCTCCTGCGTGAATCCCGTGCCCACCGCCCCGGCGAAATGAAAATCGCCTTTGTCAAAATACCCCAGCAGTACCGCACCGATCTGGTCACCGCGCACCTTCCCCTCTTTCGACACCTCCGGCACCCAGCCGCCGACCACCAGCTCCTGCCGCCCCACCAGCTTCACCTTGAGCCACGCATCCGACCGCTGGGAGACATACGGGGAGTCGAGGCGCTTGGCCATCAGCCCCTCCAGCTTCTGATCGCGCGCCACCTGCAGCATCTCCGCCCCCTTGCCCACACGGGCCGGCGAGAGTCGCACATGCGGCGGCAGCAACTCCGCCAGCGATTCCAGCCGCTCCCGCCGTTCTGTCCATGACTGCCCGCGCAAATCCCGCCCCTCGAGGTACAGCACGTCAAAAAGGCAGTAGGCGATTTCCACCTCCTTCGCCGCCCGCGCCACCGCCTCCGGCCGCGTCACGTTCATCCGGGTCTGCAGCAGCGGAAAGGAGGGTTGGCCCGCTGCATCGACCGCGATGATTTCGCCGTCGAGGATCGCCGTCCGCTTCCCCAACGCCTTGCCCAGCGCTGCGAGTTCGGGATAGCGAAATGTGGCGTCGAGGTTGTTGCGTGAGCGCAGGCGAAAGCCCTCCGGCGACTGGAAGGTGAGCATCCGCACGCCGTCCCACTTGAATTCAAAAACGTAATCCGCGGGGTTGCTCGGAAGGCCCGGAGCGAGCACTGCTTTCATCGGTTCGACCCACTCGGGCATCGGATCCCCCCTGCTGACTTTTCGTACCGCGCGCCTTTTCGCCATGGCTGGCTCGATCCCAAGAGACTCCAGAAGACGGATCATCGGCATACCCCGCGCGAGGCCCGGGCCTGCGCCCGCGCCGTTCTCAAAGAATGCCGTCCTGGTCTGGAAAGGAGCTCGTCCGAAGTCTCCGGCCTGATCGCCACCGACCTCCCACGCAACCCCTATACCACCTCGTCTGGCACACCTCCCTGAGGCTCCCCTTGTGTTCCCCTCGCCCGCAGTGCCCCTACCCCTAGGTGGAACACCCCTCCGATGGCGACGGACAGACCCACTTGCCCCGACGAAATGAACAGCCCCCCAGGGGGAATCCGCCCTTGGGCTCACCCCGGGGATTCACAAAACCGATAAATTCCGCAATGGATGTGAAACGCCCGGAGATCCTGCTGGTCCACGCACGCGGAACGTGGTCGGGCCTGCCGCGCCTGCCCAAGCTGCTGCATGGGGCGGGGGCGCGGGTGGTGATCTTCGCGCCGCCCCACTCCGACCTCTGGCGCGCCCGCTATATCGCCCGACGGATCGAAGCGCCACCCACGGAGGCCACCTTTGCCTCAGCTCTCCGCGCCCACCTGGCCACCGACGCCCAGCGCTATGCCTGGATCCTCGTCGGCGACGAAAACGCCTTTGGCGACCTCGCCCGGCAATCGGACAGGGCGTGGCTCCACGGATGGTTCCCCGTCGCCCCCGACAGCGACTCTCTCGCACGCGTCACCAGCAAGGCGGCGTTCGTCGAAGCGGCCCTTACGCTCGGCGTGCCCATGCCCCAGTCCCACGTCTGCGCTTCGCTCGAACAAGCCCACGCCGCCGCCGCCGCCATCGGCTTCCCTGTCATGCTCAAGACCGCCTGCGGCTTCGGCGGAAACGGCGTGCGCATGGCCATCACCAGCGAGGAACTGCACGACCATTTCACCACCCTCAACGGCCGGCTTCCCCTGGTCGTCCAGCGCTTCGAGATCGGTCGCGTCGGCTCCAGCCAGGTGCTCTTCGACCGCGGCCGCCTCGCCTGCTGGGCCTCCTCCTACAAGCTGGCGACCTTCCCGCAGCCCTTCGGTCCCAGCAGCATGCGCGAGCTGATGGTCCACCCCGACATGGAGCGAACGCTCGCCGCCGTTGGACGGATGACCGGTTTTCATGGCATTTCGGGCGTCGATTGGCTGCATCGCGCCGACGGAAAGTTGCTGGTGCTGGAATTCAACCCCCGCCCGGCGCCCGTGGTGCATCTGGGCCATCTCAGCGGTGCGGATTTCTCCGCGGCCATCCGCGACCTGCTCGCCGGCCGCCAGACCGCGCGGCCGCCGCGCGATGTCGGCCCGCGCCGCGTGCTGCTGTTTCCCCAGCACGTCATACGCTGCATCGAATATCGTCAATGGCGCGATCTGGCCGCCTGGGTGTGGGGCGGGTCGCACCGCGACGTCCCCTGGGACCAGCCGCGGCTGCTGGGATCGCACATGGTCAAACTCTCTGGCCGCCTGTTCGGCGCGGCACGACACAAGGCCGCCCGGATGTGGCGATGATCGCCCGCAACGACCCCGCCGTCACTGCCGCGGCGGGTAGGTGATGACCGGCGTGCCCTCATCGTTCAGCCGACAACTGAGAAACTTCGAATCGCGAATATAACGCACAGCCAGACCGGGGATCTGTGGATTTGACGAAACCTGCGGCCCATACCAGTTCGCGCGGTAAAAGTCGCTCTGCGGAATGCGCGTGATCTTGAGCACATCCCCCGGCAGGCGCGTCAGGTGGTGCTGCAGAAACTCCGTCGCGTCGTAGCGCTGCGGCTTGGACACCAGCTTTTTCCTGGCCGGATCTTCCTGCTGTTGGGGCGTGGTCATGGGAAACTCCGATGAAGCCAGCGTGCGGGGAAGGGGTCGCCGTTTCAGGCGCGGCGCGTTGCCGTCTTCTGGCGATGCCGACCGCGCTTGCGGCGGTTGCCAAAAGAACCTGCGAAAATCTTGCCTTTGCGGGTACGAATATCACCTCTGCCCATAGGAAGAGTCCTTTCCAGGGAGTTGGGGCTGCGGCCACGTTGTGTGGGGGATCGCCTGGTCACTATAGCAGGTTCGACGACGCGCGCGGGGAAATCGGCGCGGAATCTCCCGATCCTTTTTCACAACGTGCTGCGCGCTCGCAGAAATTTTTCAATCGCCGGCTGCAGCGTCGCTTCGTCGGCGTCAAAAAGGTCGTTGTGCGCGGCGTGATCCAGCGTCAGATCGGTCACCGGCGCGGTCGCCGCGGCGCGCAGCCGCGCGTGCATGGCGTAGGGCACGATGTCGTCGAGCCGGCCATGCACCATCAGCAGCGGAACGTTGATCGCCGGCATCTTCGAGAGCGAGTCAAAGCGATGCATCAGCATCAGCGAAATCGGAAAAATCGGATAATGGTGCTGCGCGGTGTCGACCATCGAGGTGAACGCCGAAAAAGTCATGACCCCGCTGAGGGTATGGTCCTTGGCGTGTTTCGCAGCAAGGTCGATGGCCACCGCCGCACCCAGCGACCAGCCCGCCGGCACGAGGTTGTGCCGGTCAATGTCCGTCCGCGTGAGCAGGTACTGATACGCAGCTTCGGCCGTGGCGTAGCAGCCCTGCTCCGAGGGCTTGCCGCCGGACATGCCGAAGCCTTCGTAATCCACGATCATGACGTTGGCCCCCGCCCGGCGGAAGTCGTGAAAGTTGGCCAGGGCGTCCTTCATGCACATCGCGTTGCCATAGAAAAAAAGCACCGTCGGTCGCCGCGCGGTGGCGGAAGCGCCCTCCACGGAGCGCCCAAAAAGCCCGGTGATGGGGGTTGCGCCGGCGGCCTGAAGATGCACCAGCTCCGACAGCGGCGGCGGTTCGACGACCGCGTCCGGCGTGTTCTGGGTGGAGGCCCCGATGAAGATCAGCCTGGTTTGTAAAAGCGCCAGCATGAGACCGATTCCGATATAGGCGATGACCAGCAGTTTAACGAGGCGGATCGCCTGCCGCCTGGCACGCTGCTTGAGCGGCAACTTCGGGCCGGGCGGCTGGCGGCGAGGCAGATGAAACATGGAGCACCTCCGACCCTCTGTACGTCCGCCGCGGGCCACAGTTCACGGGAAGACAGGCGTGCCGCCGCGTCCCTTCAGCGGGCCATACCGAAGCGGCCATACACCAGCAGCGCGACCACCCACATGGCCGTCATCATCCAGGGCAGGATGTGCTGCGGCGCCTGCCCGAGCAGGGAGGTGGATCCGAATCCCCAGATGCCCCGCCTCCTGGCGAAGAGCGCCCGCTGGTGCGCCGTCCCCATCACCGGCAACGGCGGATAGCCTGCCGGTTCGAGCTGCTCATTGATCTGCAACAGCAGGTTCCCGCGACACTGGTTGAGCGTGCGGAGCACGAGCGTGGCCGCAAGAACGCTGAACCAGGCCGCCATCGCAAAGCACATCCCTCCGATGGGCAGCGCGAGCAGCAGAAAGCCAATGGTGGCCTGCGCGATCGGCGGCTGCGTGCCGGCGCCCGCCGCGCTCACAAATAGTTCCTTCAGGCGGTTCGGATCCGTCGCCACCGTGGCGTAGGCACCAAACAAAAAGGACTCTGAAATCGCAAACCACGACATGCGGCTGCCGATCAGCGTCAGCTCGTGGCTGATCATCGTTTCCACTGCCGCGAGATTCTCACGCAGCGTGGGAAGATCCGGGTGCGGCGGCAGGGCCTGGGCGGCGGGCGGGATCATGCAGGGTCTCCTCGGACAAGGGCGGGATTCTACCGCGCGGCATCCCTCAGCAGGCGAAGGGCTCGGCCTGCGGGCCGAAGCGGGCGAGACGCCCGCGGTACGATGG
>CALCHA010000596.1 GCA_937901265.1 uncultured Phycisphaerales bacterium | reverse complement strand
CGGCAGCAAGCTCCTCGAAGGCTCCAAAAATCGATTCCAACGACCCCGCTCCACTGCCAACGGCATCCTCCTCGGTGACGGCCTCGCCCGCCAGCTCGGCGCCAACCTCCCCGACCCCCTCCTCGCCACCGGACCTGCGGGCGCACGAACCAGCGCCCGCGTCGTCGGCATCTTTTCCACCGGGATCACCGCCGTCGACCAGAGCCGCGCCTATATGCTTCTGCGCGATGCCCAGGTGCTCCTCGACAAGCAGAACATCGTCACCGAGATCACCGTGAAAGGCGACGACCCCGAAAAGGCCCGCGCGCTGGCCGCCCAGATTGAGGAAATCACCGGGCAGAAAACCGAGAGCTGGCAGGAGGCCAACCAGAACTTCCTCTCCATCTTCGTCGTCCAGCAGGCCATCACCCTCATCATCGCCGGTGCCATCCTCGTGGTCGCCGCCTTCGGCGTGTTCAACATCCTCACCATGAGCGTCATGGAAAAGGTCAACGACATCGCCATCATGCGCAGCTATGGGCTCACCCGCGCCGACATTCGCAACAGCTTCATGATGCAGGGCCTGCTCATCGGCATCGTCGGGGCACTCGCCGGCACGGTCGTCGCCAAACTCGTCGTGCTCGCCATCCGCCAGCTTCGCTTCCCCGTCGAGGGCATCGTCAAATCGCAGGGCATCCTCATGGCCGAGCGCCCGGCCGACTACCTCACCGCCGCGGTCGCCGCCCTGACCATCACGCTTCTCGCCGCCGCCTTGCCTGCCAATCGGGCGGCGCGGTTTAATCCCGTCGAGATTCTCCGCGGTCGCCACTGATCGCCCCGGACCGTGGCGGACCGCCGTTCTTCAAAGGGTTGCCCCATGCCCGACATGATGGACCAGTGCCGCCAGTTGTTCGATCGCGTCTTCGCCGTTTACCGCTTCGCCGGCTGCCCCTGCGCCTTCCCCCGCTTCCGCCAGCTCGTGGCTTTCAACTTCCGCAATTTCGCCCGCGCGCCCGTCGGCTGCCACCTCACCGAAACCGCCATCGCCCTGGCCTGCAGTCCCACGAGCTTCTACACCCGTGGCGGACGCGATCTTTGCTGCCGCGTCTGCGCCGGCGAAATCCTTTATCACGATGAGGAGTTCTCCATCGCCATGCGCTTCGCACGACTGGAATTTTCCACCATCAAGGCGACGCAGGTCGGCGCGTCCGCTGCCGAGAAGGTCCCCATGCCTCGCGGTTTCTTCGGCTTCCGCGAGCCCGACATCGCTGCCTGTGCCCGCGGCTTCACCCGCGAAGCACCCTTCCGCGATCTGGAACGCTACCTCACCGAACGGGCCGACATGCGCCAGCGCGTCGCCGCCACCTGCCCGCTCGCCGGGAGGGATTCGTGACTGTTTCCTCTGCCGATCTCCTCACCCCCGCCGACCTTCCCAACCACGTCTGGCAGCCCATCCTTCCGCCCCCGGATGGCACCCTCCTCGCCGCCCGCCAGCTCGTCCGCGTCGTCGGCAGCAACGCCTCCAACCAGTCCCTCGTCCTCAAAGGCATCGACCTCGACATTCACCGCGGCGAGTTCGTCTCCATCGTCGGAGCCTCCGGGTCCGGCAAGTCCACCCTCCTCTACCTCCTCGGCGGCCTCGACCGCGCCGACCATGGGGAGATCTTCATCCATGGCGACGCCCTCTCCAGAATGTCCGATGCCACCCTCACCGCGGTCCGCAACAAGGCCCTCGGCTTCGTCTTTCAGTTCCATTTCCTCCTCCCCGAATTCACCGCCATGGAAAACGTCCTGCTCCCCATGCTCAAGCTCGGAAAACGCTCCCGCCGCGAAGCCTCCGCCCGCGCTCGGGAACTCCTCGATCGCGTCGGCCTCGCAAGCAAATGCCAGCGGCTCACCACCGATCTCTCCGGCGGCGAACAGCAACGCGTCGCCATCGCCCGGGCCCTCGCCAACGACCCCGACATCGTCCTCGCCGACGAGCCCACCGGGAACCTCGACAAAACCAACTCGCAGAACGTCGCCCAACTCTTTGAGGAAATCGCCGCCGCCGGCGACCGCACCATCCTCATGGTCACCCACGATCCCCACATGGCCGAGCGCGCTCACCGCGTCATCACGCTCGACGATGGACGAATCGTCGACGATCTGCGCCACGCGCGCCCCACCCCCTAAAAGCGATTGATGCGGCCGTTGGTGTCGACCGGCGGTGCCATGTTGAGGTTATTGATGCCGTTCGTCGGCGCAGGTTCCACCTTCGGATGCGGTTTCGGCGTCGTGTTGCAGCCCCCGAACGAAATCAGCGACAGCAGCACCATCAAACTCAAAAGCAGACGCATGGGCAGGCTCCCGGTTAGCGATTCATCGTTTTGGCGGCGCCGCTGTGGACGCTCCCGCTGGTGATGTAGGGGGTCGTCGGCGTCTGCAGTTGACCCATCGGCGTCGGCGTCACCGTCTGGGTCTCCGCGCACGCCGACAGCAAAATCCCCGCCCCAGCGACCATAAGGCCGCAAAACACCCTTACCGACCTTGCAAACTTCATGGCGAACCCTCCAATACCCATGCCATTATCCCCGCCCCCGGAAGCGTGGCAACATCGAAACGTAAAATCGCCGCCCTCCTCTCCCTCTTTTGCCCCGCTGGCCAATTGCATCGCGCTGGCGCGGGGGCTAGGATGGTGTGTTGAAACAAAGGCTGCCCTCGGGCGTTTTGCCTGGTGTGACCTGCAATCGAGGTGCTCTCATGACCGTACTCATGCCGCTGGCGTTCTTTAACCTGAATCCTGTTGAGCTTCTGGCTCTGGGGCTCGTCGGAATCCTGCTTTTCGGACGGCGCTTGCCCGAGATGGGCAAGAGCCTCGGCCGCACCATCGTGGAATTCAAGAAGGGCCTCAACGCCTCCACCGAAGATGTGAACAAGGCCGTCAATGACGAAGCCGAGACGCCGCGCCGCATCGAATCGCGTCCCGCCCGGCCCGTCAAGCAGATCGCCAGCAGCAGCGATGAGCCGTGACCCGGCGCGGGGGACGGGAAATGAATCAACCAGCGATGGGCTGCCCCCCGGTGGCCCATTTCTTTTTTTGCAGGGATTTTGCTGGCGTTGACGTATCCATGCGCGCCTATAATTCCAACCGATGAGAGTTGCCCCTAATTTTGTCCTCATGGATTGGAGGGCCGGTGATGGTTATTAAACGCATGGGACGCGAAGGCCGCGGGGTGCGGCGGCCGGTAATCCTGGCGGCCCTGGAGAGCGAGGGTGTGCGCCGCGCGGCGGTGGAAGGGCGAACGTTTTACGCAGTCCTCGACGTCGTGGCCGCCGCCACCGATCCCGCTTTGGCCGCGACCGCATGGCAGAACCTCCTCCAGCGCGATCCCGGCGTCCTGGACCTCTGCCTCCGCGTGCCCATGACCGGGGCCGATGGTGATGAGCCCGAAGAGCTCATGCTCGCCGCCGATCTCGAAGGCGTCCTGCGTTTGCTCCAGATGATCGAGAGTCCGCGCAGCGGTGCCGTCCGTCAATGGTTGGCCGCCTGCGGGGCGTCGCGCGTCGACGAGGCCGACAACCCCGAACTCGCCGTCGCTCGCGCTCGCCGCGAATACGAACGCCGTGGATACCCCCGCCAATGGGTCGATCAGCGCATGCGCTCCATTGCCGCCCGCGCCGAACTCGTCGGCGAATGGCACAAGCGCGGAGCCGACGGCAGCGACGACTTCCGCCGCCTCACCAACGCCCTCTTCCAGGACGCCTTCGGCGTGGATGTGGAGGCCTATCGCCAACTCAAACGGCTGGTCGGACGCGAAACCCTTCGCGACCACATGACTGACCTCGAACTCGCCCTGGTCAGCCTCGGCGAAACCGTCGCAGCCACCCTCCACCGCGCCCGCGGCAGCCGCCGAATGGACGAACTCGAGCGCGACATGATCGCCGCCGGCCGGGTCGTCGCCGAGACCCGCCAGCGCATCGAAAAAGAAAGCGGGCGACCCGTGATCGAGGAAGCTCGCAAGACCTGGACCGACCGACGCAACCCCCGCGATGACCGCAGCGGCCGCGAAGTGCTGTTCCGCGCCGTCGGCGAAAGCGCCAGGACCCCGTGAGAACGCCTCGCACCGGGCAAGAAACCCACGAGCCAACTGCCAGCCTTGGGGCGGCCTCCTTCCCTCCCGTTGTCTCTTAAGCCACCCCCCGAGGCAATCGCATTCTCAGTGGCATTGGCATCCTGCCAATGATCCGTGGCATTGGCATCCTGCCAAGGATCGGCCGCAGCCGATACCATCGCTGCGCGCAAGCGCCCGGTTCAAACACCACTGTCCCTGAGGCTTTTTCGACCCTTGGCGCAAGGGGCCTTCAGCCCATCATCGGCAGGATGGCGATGCCACGACGGAGAAGGCGCTTGCCCCCACGGAAAACCCGCGGGGTGCCCCTGGGCCTAGGCAACCGTGAAGCGCGGGTTTACACTGCGCCCTCACAGCGTCAAGCACCTCTTTTTTTGCGGGAGCCGTCGTCATGGCGAAGAAGGATGATTTTTCGTTCGGGTTCACCAGCAAAAAGAAAAAAGAAGAACCCCAGCCCGCACCGCCCGCCGACGGCGAAGAGGCCGCCCCCGACGCCAGTGCCGATCCCTTCGCCTCCAGTGAAACCCCCGCCGACCCCTTCGGCAGCAGTGACACCTCCTCCAGCGACCCCTTCGCCTCCAGCGATACCCCCGCGGACCCCTTCGCTTCCACTGATCCCTCCGCGGACCCCTTCGCATCCACGGAGTCCAGCGACCCCTTCGCTTCCACCGACCCTTCCGCGGACCCCTTCGCCTCCACGGGGTCCAGCGACCCTTTCGCCTCGACCGATCCCTCCGCGGATCCCTTCGCCTCCACGGAGTCCAGCGATCCCTTCGCCTCCACCTCCACCGAGGCTGATCCTTTCGCCACCCCCTCCAGCGATTCCTCCAGTGACCCCTTCGCTTCCACCGACGACGCCACCGCCGTCGCCGAAGCGCCTGCGGAACCCTCTGCCGACGCACCGGCTGACGCGCCCGAGGAAGCGCAAACTCCCGCCAAGGCGGAAAAGCCCAAGGGGCCCCAGGTCGTGGTGCACAAGCAATTCCGCATCCTGGTCGTCGGCGACTTCTCCGGCCGCACCAACCGCGAACTCATGGAGATCGGTGAGGCCGTCTCTGACCGCAAGGTCCATGCCGTCGATTCCGACAGCTTCGAGCGCACCATGATCAAGCTCAAGCCGGAAATCCGCATCCCCGTCGGCCCCGAACAGGCCATCACCCTGCGCTTCCGCAAGATCGAAGACTTTCGGCCCGAAGCAATTCTCGAACAAGTCGAGGGGTTTCAGGGCCTGCTCGCGCTGCGCGACAAGCTGAAGAACACCAAGACCTTCAAGGAGGCCGCCGAACAGGTCAAGCAGATGGCCGGCACCGACATCGCCGCGCCGGCGGCCGCGCAGGGCGAGCCCGCCATGACCGACTTTGAACGCCTGATCAACCAGCCGGTGAAAGCAAACGCCGGAACCGCCGATGCCGATGCCTTTATCCAGAGCGTCGTCGCCGGCTATGGCGTGGACGCCCCCCCGCCCGAGCAGGCGAAAATGGTGAAGTTCGTCGAAGACGCCCTTTCCGCCGGCCTGCGTGCCATCCTTCGCCATCCCGCATTCCAGGCTGTCGAAAGCTCCTGGCGCGGCGTCGAATTCCTCACCACCCGCCTCAACACCGACGGCGACCTGAAGATTTTCCTCTTCGATATCTCCAAGGACGAGCTCTACGCCGACCTCAATTCCATGCCCACGGTCGACAAGACCGGCATCTTTCAAGTCATGGTCGAGGCCCCGCGAATCCCCGGCAATGAACCCTGGTCGCTCGTCGTCGGCAACTACCTCTTCGAACAGCAACCCAAAGACATCGGCCTGCTGGCGAAGGTCGCGGGGCTCATGCATGAAGCCCAGATTCCCTTCCTCGCCGGAGCCACCTCCAGGGTCGCGGGCTTCCCCAGCTTTGCAAAGTTCCCCGATTCCGGCCGATGGCAGCCTCCGGCCGACGCCCCGATGTGGGAAAAAATCCGCGGCCACAAGCACGCCGCTTACCTCGGCCTCGTCGCACCGCGATTCCTCCTCCGCATCCCCTATGGCCAGAAAACCGACGCCGTCGAAACGTTCCCCTTCGAAGAAATGCCCGGCACTCCCGAACACAACGGCTACCTCTGGGGCAATGGCGCATTCGCCGTCGCCTACGCCATGGGCGAGGCGTTCCTCAGCGACGGCTGGGGCTTCGAGCCAGGCATGGACGTCACCGACTTGCCGCTGCACATGGCGGTCGTCGACGGCGACAAAGAGATGACGCCCTGCGCCGAAGGGTGGCTGTCCGACCGCATCGGCGACGTGCTGCGCAACCTGGGGCTGATCCCGCTGCTCTCAGTACGCAACGCGGCCAGCATCAAAATCGCCGGCATCACCAGCGTGGCCAAAGGCAACAAAAAGCTCGCCGCCTCATGGGTCGGACAATCGTGAGCTAATTGTTCGACGTCCGCGGGCCGCGGTCGGGGCGGTAGGTGGGGGTGCGGGTTGCTGCCAGCGAGCGGGAGATGAAGCGCAGCGCAAAGAACGAGGCGATGGCGCACAGCAGAAGCAGCGTGATCGCCAGCGAGGCCAGCGGCTGGTGGTTGGCAAGCAGGATCGACGCGTCGTAAAGGAACAGCCAGAAGAGGCCCAGCAGCATAAGACGCTCGCCCTTTTGCCGCGGGGCGAGATGCCGCCGGGTCAGCGTGTAGGTGGCCCAGAGGGCGTAGACCAGGGCGGCGATGGCGGGGCCGACAAGCATGCGGAGGTTGTCCAGGGTGAGGGAATGGCGGAGCACCATGTACAGCAGGGCCAGGGCGTTGCCGACGAGCAGGCCAAAGATGATGGCGAGCAGATCGCGGCGGGTGAGGCGCGGGCGTTTATTTTCCAGCCTGTAGGCGATCGCCGAGACGATCACGACGTGCGTGAAAAGGAACATGGACAGAAACAGCAGCGGGCTGCGCGGGTTGCCGACGAGACAATGCAGTGCCCGGATGACGCCGAGCGTCAGCAGGCCCAGCCCCCCGAGGTATTTCGACGTGGCATCGTAAAGCACGATGAAGCCGGCGGTGAGGGCGGCAAACAGCAGCGGCCAGGGGACAAAGTCCGCGGTGTGCGGGCTGTCGAGAATCATGATGTGGAAGGGCGTAAGAAAGGCGGCGGCGAGCAACGCCATGATGAGCAAAGCGAGGCAGATGACGATCGCGAAGCGCGCGGGTATGCGGCCGGAGGGAATCGGGCGGCGCGGGGCAAACACCCGGTCGCGGCGGGCGTCGAGAAGATCGTTCAGCGACATCCCAAAGGCGTACAAGCCGAACGAAACCACCCCCGTCACGGCCATGCGCCCCATCACCACGGGCATGGGATCGGGAGCGACCCCCGCGGGACGCAGGAGTAAAACCGCCCAGGCGTCGGCAATGGCGGTGAAGGCCAGAGCAGCGCGGGTGAGCTGCAGCAGGGCGAGGATGCGAAACGCAAGGCGTAGCATGATGCGGGGATTGTAGCGGGACAGCTGAGATGGGTCGCGGCGGGTATGAGAATTGCGGAGTAGAGACGGGTTGCAACAACCAATGACCCAGGGAGGTGCTTTATGGCGGCGAACAAAGTCGGTGCAGGCGAGGCCGGCCATCAGGGCCAGGATCGGCAACCCGTAAAGAATGTGGGCAAGAAGGTGCACGGGACGGCACCGGAGGGGGAAGAGGTCGCCCAGGCGGGACAGGTTCATACACGCTCGGACGATGCGGCAGCCTTGCAGAAGGGCGGCGCCGCACGCAAAGACCAGCTCAAGCCCGGCCCCGAACGGGATGAGGCTCAAAAGAGCAAGGGCAACGCCCATCACGATCAGCGGGAAACCGAGCCGGAAATGGCCAAAAAGGTTGAGAAGCTTTGAGGCTGCGAGTAAGAATGGCGTTCGGCGGTGCCGCCCGGGATACGGCGCCGCGAACGCCTTTTTTTGCGGAGCGTATGTGAAAGAAATACCGGGCGAACGAGCGGGCGATCGGCGATGGATGGCCATGGCGATCGATCAGGCGCGGGCAGCCATTGACAAGGGTCAGACCCCCTTCGGGGCGGTCATCGTGCGCGGCGAGGGGGAAGCTGCGGAGCTGGTGGTGGCGGCGCACAATGTGGTGTGGGAAACGACGGACATCACCGCCCATGGGGAGGTCCATGCGATTCGGCTGGCGTGCCGAAAACTGAAGACCATCGATCTTCGCGGCTGCACCATTTATTCCTCGACGGAGCCCTGCCCCATGTGCTTTGCGGCAGTTCACTGGGCGGGGATCGGCCGCATTGTCTTCGGGGCCGCGATCGCCGATGCGAAGGAGGCGGGGTTCAATGAGCTGTCCATCTCGAACCAGGAAATGAAAGCGCGAGGCGGAAGTCCCGTGGAAGTGGTGGGCGGGGTAATGAGCGCGGAGGCGGTGGCGGTGTTTCGCGAGTTCGTCGCCCGCGGGGCAAAGGTTTATTGAGTGAGGCGGGGGAATGTTTCATAGTGGATTATCCATTATTCATTTGGGTGGCGGCGAGATTGCCGGGGCAACGGCCCCACCTCGAATCCAGTCGGCGGGCGACGCTTCGCACGCAGGATCGCCCACGCGACAATCGCGATGCCTCCTCCACCGAGCAACGCCAACACCAGCAAGAGCAGCAGAATGCCAAAAAACGAAATCATCACCGCAGCAACCATCCAAAGACCCACCTTGTAAAAGCCCGGGCAACGCCGCCGAAGCCCGGACGGGCCCTGCAGCGACGCGCCCACGTCCGTCCGTAGAAGAGCGATTGTAACGCCCATCTGGCGCCGCGCAGCCGCAATCAAAAATTTGCCATCGCCACCCCTCGACGCTGACGACGACAGGACACACGAAGCCCACAAAGGCACTGATCCAAAGCGCCCAGTCCCCCCAGCAACAAAACGCATTCAGAGAAACGTAGCCCAGCTCTGACAAACCTCTTCGTGAACTTCGCGGC
>CALCHA010000595.1 GCA_937901265.1 uncultured Phycisphaerales bacterium | reverse complement strand
GTCCGCGAGGTAGGCCTTGCGAGCCGCTTCGCGGTTGCCGCCGGGGCCGAATTTGTACTCGCGGTAATGCAAAATCGCCATGGCCATGGGGGCGCGAAAGGAGAGCTGCGCCTGGTTCCCCAGCAGCTTCGCTTGCAGAATGTCATATTCGATCGGGGCAAGGGCGGACTTCACGGCGTCGAGGTTGGTCAGGCATTGGGCCGCGGTCCGCTCCGCTTCCTCCTTCTGCCGGGCGACGCTCTCCACGAACGCCGGATCACCCAGCTCGGCATCGCTGTGGGCTTTGGCGTAGCTTTTGTCCCACTTCCAGTTCTGCCAGTTCTGCGAGAAAGGGTCATCGTTGGGCTGCGGAGGAAAGAGACGCGTGTCGCCGAAGGTGAACGGGCCGATGGAAAGCATCTCGGCCACCACGTCGCCCGTGGGGGCCAGCGCCTTGCGGATGCCCGGGACCGCGGCCGAACCGTAGCGATAGCTGGCCCACGCGTCCCAGACCTGGCTTTCATCATTGGCGGCGCCCGAGGCCCACATGCCCAAGGCCCAGAGGTTCACTTCGTTGGGCGTGAACAGGACGCTCGAATCATCGCGGTCGACCCGGACGCAGATGCCCGCCGCATTTTTCGAGACCGCATAATCGAACTGCTTCTTCAGCAGGTCGACCATGCAGTTGGCGACCTTGTTGCGCAGAAAATACTCCCCCCCGACGTCGAATTCGACGATCTGCCTTTCTGGTCCGACGGCCCCTAGCTCCGCCGCATAGCCGCCGCGCATCTGCCAGTCCTGCGGCACGATCTTGGACATCACCACGGTGTCGGGCGGGAGCGATCGCACGGCAGACATCACGCCTTCGAATTCTTCGGGCGTCCAGACAAACGTGCGGACCGTGAGCGTCTTTCCGTGCTCTTCACACTTTTTGCGGATCAGAGAAACCACCCGTTTCATGATCGGGGCGCTGGTCGCCTTCACGTCGGTTTCCACGACGGTCAGCACCAGGCCATCGATGTTGGGGACAATGTTGGTGAGCAGCCATTCGTAGCGGCCGGAGAGGTAGGCCCACAGCTTTTCGTTATTTTCCGCCACGGGTCCGGGATAATCCGGGAGCCATTGGCCCGGCAGATCGGAAAGTTCGTGGACCCAGAGCGTGACGGTCATGCCCAGGGAGTGGCAGTAATCGACAAGATGCTGCTCGGCGTCGCGCTCGGCGAAATCCATGAGGCCCGCCACATTGGAGCCTTCGATCTGGAATTCCACGCCGTTGAAGCCGAGGTTGTGGGCAAGGAGGATGAGGTTCTTGTCGGCCCGGCCGCGATGGAACGAGATAATGCGATAGGCCATGGGGGTGCGGTATTTGCCGACGGGCGTGGAGAAGTGTGGAATGAGGCCGGCGGGGGATTGATGGAACCAAAACGCCGCACCGGCGAGCAACACCACCACTGCGGTCAGGACCAACCATCGTTTGCGCACCGCTCGCCTCACCATACACGGGAATTGCGAGACCAGTCTACCCTATAATGCGAGCAATGCCGCTTTCCGCACACAATTCTGTCGCACTGGCCGCGACGCTCAAGCAACTTGCGTTGGACGCCGGCTTTGATCTGGCGGGCATTGCGCGCGCCGGGCCGACGCAATATGAAGAGCAGTATCGGGCGTGGATCGCGGCCGGGAAGCAGGGGGCGATGGGCTATCTCGCCGGGAAAATCGACGAGCGGCTGGATGTGACGCGTAAGTTTCCGTGGGCAAAATCCCTCCTGTGCGTGGCCCTGGCCTATTGGCAGGAGGGGACTGATGAGCCCGCGGAAGCACAGGAAAACCGGGGAAGAATCGCCCGCTATGCATGGGGGCGCGATTATCACAAGGTGATTCCCGCAAGGCTGGAGACGGTCGAACGGGCGCTCCGCTCCCTCCTTGGGGATGCGCCCTTCGAGGCGCGGATTTACTCCGACACCGGGCCGATCCTCGAACGCGAGCTGGCGCAGCGCGCGGGCCTGGGATGGGTCGGCAAGCACACGCTCCTCCTGCATCCGCGGCACGGGTCCTGGTTCCTGCTCGGCGAGATGGTGCTCTCGCTGGAACTCCCTCCCGACGCCCCCGTCACCGACCACTGCGGTACCTGCCGCCGCTGCATCGAGGCCTGCCCCACCGCGGCGATCACCCCCTACAGCGTCGACGCCGTGAAGTGCATCAGCTACCAGACCCTGGAGAATCGCGGCGAGATTCCCGCAGCATTGCACGCACCGATGGCGGGGGCGAACTTTCTCGTCGGCTGCGACATCTGCCAGGAGGTCTGCCCCTTCAATCGCCACCCCCTGCCCACGCGGGAAGGCGATTTCACCGCCTCGCCCATGACGTCGCTCGGGACAAGCGAGGTGCTCGCGTGGACGGCGGCGGACTGGGATGAAGCCACCCGCGGGCGGGCGTTTCGCCGGACGAAGTTTGAGATGCTGCAGCGCAACGCACGCATTCTCGAGGGGGACGCCGCGCCGCCGCCGGTCAACGGATCCTCCTCGCCCGATGGATCGTGACGCGCACCGCAAGGTTGAGCAGCAGCACCATGCTGATCAACACCAGCATGCCTCCCCACGCCTCGTTGATCCATGCCGGTTCGCCACTCGTGGCGTATTTGAAGATGTGCGCGGTCAGGGTGGGAAACGTGGAATTGACCTCCATGAAGTAGGGGAAGGAGGCGGAGTGGCTGAAGACGGGCTGGTCGGAATCCATGGTGGTGAAAAGCAGCGGCGCGGTTTCGCCGGCGACCCGGGCCACGGCCAGCATGATCCCTGTGATGATCCCGGCGCTGGCCGCCGGAAGGATGACCTTCGCCAGCGTCTGGAACTTCGACCCACCCAAACCTATCGAGGCTTCGCGCAGGCTCCGCGGCACCAGCTTCAACATCTCCTCGGTCGTGCGCGCCACAATGGGGCACATCATGAAGCCCAAAGCGACGGCACCGGCCCAGGCGGAGTTGTGCCCCATCGGCACCACCACGAGCTGAGAGGCCAGCACGCCGACGAGAATCGAGGGCACGCTGGCGAGCACGTCGATGACCAGCCGAATTCCATGATTCAAGAGGCTTTCTCGAGCATATTCCGCGAGGTAGATGCCGGAGAGCAGGCCGACGGGAATGCCGAGGGCCGAGCCCAAAGCGATGAGCACCAGGGTTCCGGCGATGGAGTTGCGCATGCCTCCGACTTCATCGGTGGGTGCGGGAAGCCTGGTAAAAAGCGACCAGTGAATGTTGGAGAGGCCCTGCCAGACGATGTAACCGAAGATGGAAAAAAGCAGAAGGATGGTGGAGATGGCTGCAAGGCAGCAGAGGGTCATCACGGCGCGGTTGGTGAAGCGGGCGAGGCGGCCGTGGAAGTTCTCCTGGCGGGAGAAAGTTGATAGCGGAAGGGTCGTCATGAGCGGATCCTGGTTGTGGCGTTCGGCGTTATTGTTTGCGGGCTTTCTGCGTGCTGACTTTCAGCAGGAGGGCGCGGGCGAAGCCGTTGATGAGGAGCGTGATCACCAGCAGGATCAGTGCGGTGTACAGCAGCGCCTGGCGTTCGACGTTGGTGTCCGCGTTGCCAAACTGGTTCGCCAGCAGCGACGCGATGGTCTGGCCCTGCGCGAAGAGGGAGTTGCTGGAGGGGATGCTCAGCCCGATGAGCATGGTGATGGCCATGGTTTCGCCCATGGCTCGGGCGAAGCCCAGCACGACGCCGCCGAAGATGCCAAGCTTGCTGTAGCCCAGGACGAGCTTCTGCGATTGCCACCAGGTGGCGCCCAGCCCGAGGGCACCCTGTTCAAGCTCCGGCGGGGCGGCGGCAAGGACGTCGCGGACGATGGCGGTAACGATCGGGATGATCATGATCGCCAGCACCACCGATGCCGTGAAGAGAGTGAAGCCGATGGTGGGGCGGGCGAAAAGAAACCCGATGAGCGGGACGTTGCCCAGGGTGCTGGCGAGCGCCGGCTGGATGAAATTCTGCATCGCGGGAACGAGTACCGCGATGCCCCACAGGCCGTAGGCGATGGAGGGAATCGCCGCGAGCAGCTCGATGAGAAAACTGGCGACGGCGATGATGGGGGCGATCCGGAGGCGAATCCATCCGGTGGCGGTGCTGCATCCGAGCAATCGCGCCGGCAGCGAGAGGCGGGCCTGGGGCGCAAGCTTCACGAGGAACAGGGCCGAGCCGACGCTCACCGGAACCGCGAGAACCAGGGCCACGACCGAGGTGACCAGCGTGCTGTAGAGGTAGGGCCACGCGCCGAACTCCTGGTCGCGGATGCTCCACCGCGAGCCCCAGAGGAAGGCCAACCCCTGCGACTTGATCGCCGGCAGCGCGCCGATGGCGATGACCGCGACGATCAGCCCCAGCAGCAGAACCATCAGCAGGGCACCGCTGGCGGATGCACCAAAGGTCACCCTGTCCAGCACACGCAGCCGCAGGCCGCTCGAACGCTTGCGACCGCCTTGTCCGGCCGGCGGTGGCGAAGGAGGAATGGCCGATGGTGCACGAGGCGCGTCACTCATTTGAGCAGCACCTGTCCGTCAAACCTGACCGCCTTGAGCTGGGTGATCACCTTGTCCTGCGCTTCCTTGGGAAGCCTGGCATAGCCGAGGTCTTGGGCCATGGCCTGACCGTCAGTCTCGCACCACAAGATAAACTGGAGCATGCCGGTGGCAGCATTCTTATCCTTCATCGCCGAGAGGTCATCGTAAATCAGCAGGTAGGTGAAGCCGCAGATCGGGTAGGCGTCGTCGGCCGTGGCGTTGGTGATGGAGATCTTCATGTCGGCGGGGAAGGTGGCGGCGGACGTGTCGATGGCGGCCTGGACGCTTTCAAGCGAAGCCTTCACGCCCTTGCCCGCCGCGTTTACCTGCTCCGCAAACGCCATGTGCTGCTTGGACGCGTACGCCCATTCGACGTAGCCGATAGACCCCGGCGACTGCTTCACCGTCGCGGCAACGCCGTCGTTGCCCTTGCCCGCCGCGCCCGTCGGCCATTCCACGGCAGTGGCGTTGCCGACCTTCGACTGCCATTCCCGGCTGATCTTCGATAGATAGTTCGTGAAGATGTAGGTCGTTCCCGAACCGTCGGAGCGATGGACCACCGTGATCGGCTGGTGAGGGAGATTCACCCCCGCGTTGAGTGCCTTGAGCTTGCCGTCATCCCAGTTCTTGATCTCCCCGAAAAAAATCCCCGCAGATCGGAAGCGCGTCG
>CALCHA010000594.1 GCA_937901265.1 uncultured Phycisphaerales bacterium | reverse complement strand
ACGCGGACCTGTTCCTGCTGGTCGGTGGGGAAGGCGTCGATGATGCGGTTGATGGTGCCGGCGGCCCCGGTGGTGTGCAGGGTGCCGAAGACCAAGTGGCCGGTTTCAGCGGCCTGAATGGCAGCGGCGATGGTTTCAAGGTCGCGCATTTCACCAACGAGAATGACGTCGGGGTCCTGCCGCAGGGCGCGGCGGAGGGCTTCGGAGAAGGTGGGAACGTCGCCGCCGATTTCGCGCTGGGTGATGATCGATTTTTTGTGTTCGTGATAATACTCGAGGGGGTCTTCGGCGGTGATGATGTGCCGTTCGAAGTTCATGTTGATGTAGTTGATCATGGAGGCGAGGGTGGTGGTTTTGCCCGAGCCGGTGGGACCGGTGACGAGGAACATGCCGCGGGGTCGGCGGCAGAGTTCTTCAACGGCGCTGGGCAGGCCGATCTGTTCAAAGGTGAGGAGCTTGTAGGGGATTTTGCGCATGACGATGCCGATGTTTCCTTTTTGTCGGAAGACGGAAACACGGAAGCGTGCGCGGGTGGCCCCATCGGAGGTGGAGAAGGCGAAACCGAAGTCGCAGGAGCCCATTTCCTGGAGTTCCTGCTGGGAGCGGTCGGGGGTGATGGCCTTCATGAGGGCGACAGTATCGTCGGGCTCGAGGACCTTGGTGGCGAGGTCGCGGAGGCCGCCGTGGAGGCGCAGGACGGGGGGCCGTCCGACGGAGATATGGAGGTCAGAGGCACCTTTTTTGATGGTGGTTTCGAGAAGCCGGTCGATTTGCAGCGAGGACATGCTAATACCGCCCAAAGAGTAAGTCGTTCCACACACGCCGGGGGCCGCCGGGGTTCAACCAGCGGGAAGGGAGATCAGTCGGCCACGATGCCTTCGGCCTGGGTCACGCGGGCGATTTCCGCGGCCGTGGTGACGCCGTTGAGGATCTTGGTTTTGCCGTCGTCGAGGAGGCCCTTCATGCCGGAGGCCCTGGCGGCCTTTCGGATGAGGTTGGAGGGGGCGCGCTTGAACGCGAGTTCGCGCACCTCGTTGTTCATGGTCATCATTTCGAAGATGCCCTTGCGGCCACGGTAGCCGGTGCCGTTGCAGTTGGCGCAGCCGACGGGTTTGTAGAGGGTGCGGCCCTGCAGTTCGCGGTCGGTGATGCCCAGGATGGAGAGGAACTTGCGGTCGGGTTCCGGGTCCGGGGCTTTGCACTTTTCGCAGAGAATGCGGATGAGGCGCTGCGCCATGACGGCCTGAATGGAAGAGGCGACGAGGAAGGGCTTGACGCCCATGTCGATCAGACGGGTGATGGCCGAGGGGGCATCGTTGGTGTGCAGGGTGGAGAAAACCAAGTGGCCCGTAAGGGCGGCCTGGATGGCGACTTCGGCGACTTCGAGGTCGCGGATTTCACCGACGAGGATGATGTTGGGGGCCTGACGGAGCATGGAGCGGAGGATTTTGGCGAAAGTGAGGCCGATCTGCTCGCGAACCTGGCATTGGTTGATGCCGGGGAAATTGTATTCGACGGGGTCTTCCGCGGTGATGATTTTGCGGTCGGGCTTGTTGAGTTCCTGGAGCGCCCCGTAAAGGGTCGTGGTTTTTCCCGAGCCGGTCGGACCGGTGACCAGGAAGATGCCGTTGGGGCGGGAGATGATGCGTTTGAACTTGTTGTAGTCTTCCTCTTCAAAGCCCATGGCCTGGACGCCGATTTTGACGTTGTCGGGGCGAAGAATACGCAGGACGCAGGATTCGCCGTGATAGCCCGGGAGCATCGAGACGCGGAAGTCGATGTTGGTCTCATCGATGGGCATTTTGATGCGGCCATCCTGGGGGAGGCGTTTTTCGGCGATATCCATGCCGGCCATGATCTTCAGGCGGGCGGTGACGGGGGCCTGCATGCGCTTGGGGATGTTGTCGCGTTCAACGCAGACGCCGTCGATGCGGTAGCGGACGCGGACGCGGTCCTTCATGGGTTCAAGGTGAATGTCCGAAGCGCGGGATTTGACGGCTTCCGTAATGATGGCGCTGACGAGTTTGACGATCGGGGCGTCGTCCCCGAGGGATTTCACGTCGATCGAGGTGCCGCGGTCGATGGACGAGCCGCGGTCCATGGAGGCCCCACGATCGATGGAGCTGGCGCGGCGGACGGCTTCGTCGATGGAGGCCTTTTCCGCGGAGAACATACGGTCGATCTGGTGCTTGATTTTGCTTTTGACGGCGAGGCAGGTTTCGATTTTGGTGTTGAGGCGGAACTTGAGGGCGTCGATGGTGTCGATGTCCGTGGGGTCGCCGATCACGATGCGCAGAACGCCGTCCCGTTTGTCGAGGGGGAGAACCATGTGTTTGCGTATGAGATCGGGGGGGATGAGGCCGACGCTGGAGACGGCCAGGGCGTTTTTGTCGAGGTCGATGTACTCCATGTCATACTGCATGGCCAAGGCCTTGGTGACGTCCTCTTCCGAAGCAAGTTTGAGATCGAGCAGCACTTCATGAAGGGGCTTGCGGGTCTTGGCGGCTTCGTCGGTCGCCTTCTGGGCATCGGCGGGCTTGAGAGCGCCCATTTCGCGGAGGATTTCGGTGATTTCACTGCGTTTACGCGCCATAGATACCTCGTTTCGCGGTCGCCGGACTAACCCGGAGGGGGGACGCAGGCAAATGGGCGAAGGCCCCTCGGCCGGCAAAGGGATTCAGGACTGGACAGGAATGGTGACGCGCATGGTCTCTGGAAACGCCATCATCTGGATCATCTTACGGAGGGGGCGCAGTGCGGGTCAAGGCGGAAAAGGGGGACCTTCAAGCAGTTTTGCGGCGATCGCCGCGGAATCGCCCCCCCGCCGCGTGCGGCGGGGTTTGCGGGTGGCAAGCGGGGAAACTAGACTTCGCGTCGCTGTTGGATGAGGAGCACGCATGCGGTCGATCGAGGCGAAGTCATTTGAGCACCTTGGGCGGCTGGAGAGCCTGAGCGAGCGCAACATGCGGGAGCATCTGCGGCTCTATGCCGGGTATGTGCGGAAGTTCAACGAGCTTTTAAAAAAGCGCGAGGCACTGCAGCATTCCCCCGACAATTATGCGGGGGCGGACTGTGAAAGTCTGAAGGTGGACCTGACCTATGCGCTGGGGGCGATCAAAAATCACGAGCTCTATTTTGAAATCCTGGGAGGCATGCAGAGGGGCAAGGGCGCGGGCCCGGAGGGACCCCTCCTCAAAGCCATTGAAGCGGACTTTCGCAGTTTTCCACAATATGTCGCGGACTTGAAGCAATCGGCGTTGCTGGGGCGCGGGTGGGCGTGGACGGCGTATGACCGCGACCAGGGCGGGCTGTTCAACTACTCCGGGGCGCAGAACGGAATTCCGGTGTGGAACACGCAGCCAATCCTGGCGATCGATCTTTATGGCCATGCCTACTTCTATGATTTCGGGGCGAACAAAGCGAGCTACGTCGATGCCGTGGTCAGTGCGCTGGATTGGATGAAAATCGGGCAGCGTTATGAGGTGGCGATGGAGTCGGCGGGGAAATGAAGCGGCGGCCTCGGAGAGGCCGCCGCATCGGGGTTCGAAGGGGAGGGGCTGGGGGTTATTTTGCAGCCGCAAAGAGTTCGGCAGCGCGCTTCCAGTTGATCACTTCCCAGATGCCCGCCAAATAATCAGGGCGCTTGTTCTGGTGCTTGAGGTAATAGGCGTGCTCCCAGACATCGACGCCCAGGACGGGCTTGCCGGCGCTGGCACCGGTGGGCGACAGCACGGATTCAGGCATGATCGGGTTGTCCTGGTTGGCGGTGGAAGTGATGGCCAGCTTGCCATCCTTGACGATGAGCCAGGCCCAGCCGGAGCCGAAGCGTTTGCCGCCGGCTTCCTGGAACTTGGTTTTGAAGTCAGCGAGGGAGCCGAAGGCGGATTTGATGGCGTCAGCGAGCTCGCCGGAGGGTTCGCCGCCGCCGCCGGTCGACTTGGGGGCGAGCATGGTCCAGAAGAGAGAGTGGTTGACGTGTCCGCCGCCGTTGTTGCGGACCGCGGCGCGGATGTCGTCGGGCAGGGTGGTGAGGTTCTTGATGAGGTCTTCAGCGGACTTGGCGGCGAGGTCGGGCTTGGAGGCGACGGCGTTGTTGAAGTTGTTCACATAAGCCTGGTGGTGCTTGCCATGGTGAATCTGCATGGTGGCGGTGTCGATGACGGGTTCGAGGGCGGAGGGTTCGTAAGGCAACGGCGGAAGCGTGGCTGGCATGAGTGTATCCCCAAAGAAGGACGATGAGATGCGGGCGACACCGCCATGCGAATTTTCGCGTTGCGGGACCCGAGGAATTGGTTATAGGCCCTTGTACCGGGGAAGGTCAAGCGGAGAGTTTGGCCGGAAATCCACGGCAGGATTCGCTGGCTGAGGTGAACCGGGGCACTCCTCCCGACCGCATGCGGGTGGCACAATCACCCAGCGGTGGCGGTGGGCGCTTCGGCCGGTGCGGCCTGGGCGGGCGGCACGAGGCGCGGGCGGATCGCGAGGGCCCAAAGGGCGACCGCGAGGCAGATACCGGCCGAAACGTAGTAGGGCGTGCCGCTGGAGACGGCCCAAAAGAGGAAACCGGCGAGGAGGGGGCCGACCGCACGTGCCAGGGAGGCCATGGCCTGGGAGGCACCGAGGACTTCGCCCTGTTCCTCAGCCTTGGCGTGGCGCGAGATGAGGGACTGAATGGCGGGGTTGAAGAGCGAGGAGCCCAGCGCGAGGAGGCAGGAGCCCACGACCAGGCCGGGCCAGACGGGAATGAAGACGCCGGCGATGCCGACGATGAAAAGCCCCAGGGCAATGAAGAGCGGGCCGATGATGACCAGGGGTGCTTCGCCGACGGCGGGCACGAGGCGCCGAATCAGGCCGCCCTGGACGATGACGATGATGATGCCGATGCCCCCGAAGAGATAGCCGGCGGAACCGGAAGCGTCTTGGACGGAGAGTTTGGCGCGTTCCTGAATGAGCAGGGAGAACGTTTGTTCCATGCCGGCGAAGGCGAAACCGTTGACGAAGGCCATGGCGATGAGGCCGCCGACGATGGGCCGCGCGAGGGCGTGGCGCATGATGAAGAGGCGGTCGGCGAGCGCGTGGAAGATGGTGGCGGATTTGACGCTCTTCCGAGCGGCGATACGCTTTTCAACCGGGAGGGATTCGGGGAGGTAAAGAAACGTGGAGAGCAATGCGGCGGCGGAGAAAAAGGCGGCGGTGAGGGGGAC
>CALCHA010000593.1 GCA_937901265.1 uncultured Phycisphaerales bacterium | reverse complement strand
AGCGCGGCGCGCTCGCGGGGGGAGAAGACCGGCGCTTCGCGCCACACAATCACGAGCTGAAGACGCTCCTCGCTCATGCCCAGTTTGCGTGCGTCCGTGACGTGCATCTGGAGGCAGAAGGCGCAGCCATTGATCTGCGAGGAGCGGATTTTCACCAGTTCCAGAAGCTCCGGTTCCAGCCCGCTCGCCACCACCATTTTGCCCAGCCCCACCAGCGCCCCATAAGCATCGGGCGCGATTTTTGCGAATCCAAAGCCCGCCGCCCGTGGTGCAGGAACGTCCATCAGAATTCTCCTTCAAAAAGCCCCACAGCCCGTCTTACTTAACTTTCTTGACCGCCGCCTTCTTTTTGGCCGGCGCTCGCCTTTTCGCGGCGGCTTTTTTCACCGGTTTCGCCTCCACTTCGGGCTCGGCGTCCGGATCGGCCGCCTTGCGTTTGCCGAATTTCGCGACGATGTCCTCGGGCCAGCCCTTGCCGGCGGCGAAGCTTGCCTTGAATTCTTCCACGCGGTCGGCCTGCAAAATCACCCGGCCCTTCGGGAAGCCCAGGCAGCTCATGAACGGGCCGCGCTTGCCCTGGCGGATGGCGATGTGCTTCTTGCCGCACTTCGGGCAGACCAACCCGGTGTCCTCGGGGGGCGGCTTGGGTGGCAGCGGCTCGCCCGTCTTTTTGTCGAGGTTCTGGATGACCTTGCATTCCGGATAGCCGCTGCACCCCAGGAAGGCACCGAAGCGGCCCACCCGTTTGATCATGGACTTGCCGCAGGTCGGGCAGTTGAAGGCGGTGATTTCCAGTTCCACCGGTTTGCCTTCGGCGTCCACGTTCTGCGCCCCGTCGCACTCGGGATAGCGCGAGCAGCTTAAAAACCGCTTCCCCCGTTTGCTCAGGCGATAGGCCATCATGGCGCCGCACTTCGGGCACTTGTACTCACTGGGGGTTTGTTCCGCGCGGGCGTGCGTCATGCGCTCTTCGGCCGTGGCGAGGTCGCGCATCAGCGGGTCGTAAAAATCCTGCACGACTTCGACCCAGTCCTTCTGCGCTTCCTCGACCTGGTCAAGCTCCGCCTCAATCGTGCGGGTGAAGCTCGTCTCCATGATGTCGGGGAACCCCTCGATCAGCTTCTGGGTCACCTTGATGCCCAGGTCCGTCGCATACAGCGTGCGGCCCTTGGCGTCGACGTAGTTGCGGTCCTGAATCGTCGCGATGATCGAGGCATACGTCGAGGGGCGACCGATCCCCTCGGCTTCCAGCGCCTTCACCAGCGACGCTTCCGAGTAACGCGACGGCGGGCTGGTGAAATGCTGCGTGGGCGTGAGATCCAGCGCGGCGACTTCCTGCTCCTGATCCAGCTGCGGCAGAATCTGCTCGTCGAACCGCGTGTACACGCCGGCCACACGCGTGAAACCATCGAAGGCCAGCGTGCGCCCCACCGCCTTGAACACCCCAATGGCCGCGGCGGACTGCTTTTTGTTGCGCGCCTCGATGAACGCCTCGGTGACGTTCCATTGCGCCGGCATCATCTGGCAGGCGACGAAACGCTTCCAGATCAGCTCATAAAGCCGCCACTGTTCGTCCGTCAGACCGCGCCCGCGAAGGCTGGCGGGCGTCAGCGTGACATCGGTGGGGCGGATGGCCTCGTGGGCTTCCTGCGCGCCGGCTTTGCTGGCAAAGAAGTTGGGCGATTCAGGCACATATTTCTGGCCGAACTGCTCATCGATGAACCCGCGCACCGTGCCCAGTGCTTCCTTCGAGATGTTTTGCGAGTCGGTACGCATGTAGGTGATCAAACCCACGGCACCGAGGCCCTCGATATCGAAGCCTTCGTAAAGCTGCTGCGCCACGCGCATGGTGCGCTGCGCCCCGAAGCCCAGCGAGTTGCTCGCCGCCTGCTGCAGCGTACTGGTGGAAAAAGGGCCCGGCGGGCGGCTGGTGGAGAGCTTCTGATTCAGTTCACGAATCCGGAATTCGACGCCCGCACGCCGCGCGTCCGCCATCCCGGTCACGCGCGTCAACGACGTCGCCGGCCCTTTCACGGGGATCCCACGCGGGCCATTCGTGCCATCGTTGTCCACCGTGGAAACCATGATGTCGACCAGCCCGACGGCTTCGGCGGCGGCGCGAGCGGCCTGGCCCTCCTTCGGGTCGAACTTCTTCCCGAACACCTCCACCAGATCCGCCCGGAAGGCCCGGTGATCCTTCAAAAATTCGCTTTTCTCGGCAACCGTACGCCCGGCGTTTGCCGCCGACAGCGCTTCCGAAGAATCCGTGCCATCGTCCTGCGCCGCCTCTTCATCATCGCCGGCGAGGAAGCTGCGCCACTGCTCGGCAAGGGCGCCGGCCTGGACCAGATCGGCGGTGAAAATGCCTGTCAGCTTCCAGTATTCCTCCGGCACGAAGGCCTGGATGGCGAGTTCCCGATCGACGACGAGTTTGACGGCGACGCTCTGCACGCGGCCGGCGGAAAGCCCGCGCGCGACTTTTTTCCACAGCAGCGGGGAGATTTTGTATCCCACCAGCCGGTCCAGGATCCGCCGCGCCTGCTGCGCGTTGACCTTGCCCTCATCGATGCCCCGCGGCGATTTGAAGGCGTTAAGGATGGCCCCCTTGGTGATTTCGTTGAACACGACGCGCTTGGCCGTGGCCACGTTGAGCCCCAGCGCATGGGCGAGATGCCACGCAATCGCCTCCCCCTCGCGGTCCAAGTCGGTTGCCAGATAGACCTGGTCGGCGCCACGGGCCGCGGCGCGCAGTTCCCCGATGATCTTTTTCCGCGTTGCGAGCACTTCATACGTCGGCTCAAATTTCTTGTCGACATCGACGCCGATGCCCTTCTCCGGCAGGTCGCGCACGTGCCCCATTGAGGCCTTCACGACGTACCCCGACCCCAGGTATTTGTTGATGGTCTTGGCCTTGGCGGGCGATTCCACGATCACCAGCGTACGCCCCGTGCCCCCGCGCAGTTCCTGCACATCACCCTCCACCGGCTCCCCCGCACCCGCCTTGCGAACCATCTTTGCCACGTCTGACAACCTTCCGTCGAATAGACCCGCGACGCGCCGCGTGGCGCTCGCATTCAGGCCCCTGTTGCCCAGAAAACCTTGCCTCGAATTGGGTCTTGAAGCACACCATTCTAGGCTTCCAGCGACCCCGAACCCGCCAATTCAACCGCCTCCTCCCCATTTGTCAACCCCGGGCGCATCGGTTTTGGCGGGCGCGGGCTGCCCCGCACCCATGCCGCCGCGCGCCGGCGGGGGCTCGCAGCGGCCAGCAAAGCGTACCCCTCCCCCGCCGCCCCTCACCGCCGCCGCAGCAGCAGCCCTGCCGCGCCGATGCCCAGCATCGCCAGGCTTCCCACCTCCGGCACCGCGCCGCCCGGGCTGATGAACACCCCCGCCGTGTACGCCCCCCCGTCCTTGAACAACAGACTGTAGGCGATATCCCCGCTGTCATTAATCATGTTGCGGCGGCCATCCTGCCCTCCCGAGTTGATGAGCGTCGGGTCAGACACAATGGCGTAGATGGTCCGCAGATCGACGCCGCTGGTGGGATCGACGTCAAAAAGATCGCCCTCGCGTGCAATGAGGCTGAGCATCCCCCCGCGGTAGGCGTAAAGTGCCTCGTCGTTGGCGCTGGTGATGCCGGCGCCAGACAGGGTGGCATAAAACGCAAACTCGCCGCCCGCGTTGGCGGACAACTGGGTGATGTCGCTGAAGGCAAGCCCCCCGCCGGGGCCGCGGGTGGCATCGCTGGTGGCGACCATCAGCTTGAACCCGTCGGCATCGCTGTGGCGAAAGATGCCGAACTGGCCAACGTTGCCGATGGTCGCCTCAAAGTAAACGGCCCCGTCGCCGGCGATGACCGGATCGCGCGTGGCGCTGAAGCCCGTGATCGCCGTGCCATCGAGGGTGTCGCCGGCCCGCGCCAGCAACGTGGTCGTGCTGCCCACGCGCTTGCTGAGGACGTTCGGGTTCGCCCCGCCCGCGCGCCCCATCCACACGACGCTGCCCGCGTCATTGATGTCGATCCGTCCGGACCCCTGAAGGAACGTGTAGCTGAGTCCCGTCGCACCCGCGACCGGCTGTTTGGACACCGCCACCGTCGTCACCTCCCCCGAGACGCCGTCGATCACCCCGAAGACGCTCGGCTCGCCGTAATTCGCCGCGTTACCGTAGCCGCCCAGAAAGGCCACATCCCCGCGTGTGTTGACGGCGAACGGATTGATGTTGAGGTTCCACGTGGTGTTGCCGTTGTCTGTGCCCAGAGGGTTCGAGCCCGAAGCTCCTTCACGGGTCAGAAGGACGCCCTGCGCCCCGTTGGTCGAACGGACCAGGACGTTTTGGGTGGTGAAGGTGACATCGGGTCCTTGCAGGGTGGCCCCGAATGCCAGGTTGCCGCCACGATAGGCGAAGGCACCGTTGATCGTCAGCGTCCCATAATTGGTGCCGGCCGGCGGCGTCCCATTGGTGGTGTTGCCCACCTCCGCGACCAGCGTCGGGCTGTTGCCGATGGCCTTGTAACTGAACCCGCTGTTGCCGCCGGTGCGGAGGCCACGAAAAGCCACCGAGCCGTCGGCTGCGAGATAGGGCGTTTCGACGTTGGCAAAGGGAGCAGAGTCGCCCTCCGCACGGGCCACAAGTTCAAGGCCGCTGCCGGGCTGATAAAGGAAGAGGGAGCTCACCGCGACCGAGCCGAAGCCGATGAAGTTCTGGTTGCTCGATCCGAAGGCGATCTGGCCAGCGTTGTTGATCATGGCCTTGCCGAACTGTCCGAAGGTGTTGTCGCCATAGGCGCTGAACCCGGGCCCATATTGATCCGTCCGCCCGGAGAGGGCCACCACATGCCCCTGCAGATCTGCGGCGAAGGAAACGCCCCCAGTCGCCAGAACCGCCGCTGCCGCCAACACGCCAAACGCCTTGTGCATCTCTGCCCTCCGAGCAAACTTCTCATGGGTTTTCACAATCTCCCAAACTCTACCCCGCCTCATCCGCATTTCCATTCGAATTTCCCATACCCAGTGGGTCAAAATTCAACACTACCAACTCCTCCCCGGCACCTCCCGCGGCACCCCTTTCGCTCGAGGCTGCCGACCACTACCATAGGCACATCACCAACCGGGAACGCTGCCATGAATGAATCCGAACTCTCCACGTCTCTCAGTGACAATCAGCAGACACTCCTGTACCAGCCGGGCACCCTGGTGCGGGTCACGCAGCAGATCCCTCGCCGCACTGACACGGTCACCATCAGCGCCACCGGCACCGTCGTACGTCAGGAGCGGCAAAAGTCGGGCTCCTGGTTCGCCCGCAACGTCAGGGGCAAGGTCTGGCTGGATCGCCTGATCATCCAGAAAGCTGATGGCGAGCTGACCATCCCCAACCTGGATGAATACAGCGTCGTGGAGGTTCTGCAGGGCCCCGAGGCGCTCCTGGCCAAGGCACCGCTGATGTCCCCGGCCGACGATCCCGCCGCGGCACTCACCTGATGGTCCTGCTGAGGAACCGCGTCCCAGCCTCTCCACAAACGCGATAAGTTAGCACAGCGGAACAACTTACAGGGCCTAACGAGACACTTTTTTGCGAATTTTTGCGCTTTCACGCGGTCTGTGGCGTATATCTCTATAGATGCCTTTCCGCTCACCGCCCGGGCGACCCCCGGCCGATAGCAACAACAGGCAGGTGCCGGACTTCGTTCGGGCCCGGCGCCAGAGTTTACCTGGAGAGAAGGACCTTCCTGTCTCACCAAAGGACCACGAGATGTCAGTTGAAACGGTCAAACAGGCCGATACCACGATCCAACCCGCCTCCAGCAAAATTCAATGGGCGGCGGCCCCCGGTTCCACCAATCCCGCCCTCGAAGCACGCTTCGAAGCGATGCGCGCCCGCAATTGGATCACTGATCGCATGGTGCAGCAATACCAGAAGCACTGGCACTGCTCCCGCGAACAGGCCCTGGAACGACTACTTCCCCCCGCTGGCCAATGATGCCAGTCGCCCCCGTCACGGTGCGATCATCCGCAAGGATTGCCCCCCGTCAGCCCTTCCCGCCCCGGTGACCGCGCGTTCACCCGGGCTTTCGCGCCATCGTTGCGTGGAAGCTCCGCCCTTCGGCAATGTATTTTCGCTCAAAATTCGTCCCCACGATCGACCCCTCGGGTGCATCCGCTTTGAGCGCCACCGGCGATTCGAAGGGCACCACCTGCAGCTCCTGCTGCTCCGCCAACACGCGTTCCATTTGCACAAAGTAATCCGCGTGATCCGTCACCAGTCGCAGCACCCCGCCCGGCTGGAGGATGCGGTGGACCTCCTTGAGAAAGGGTGGCTGAACCAGCCGCCGCTTGTGGTGCCGCGCCTTGGGCCAGGGATCGGGGAAATAGACGTGGACGGCCGCCAGGGCAGCGTCGGCGACATGGCAACGGACCCACCAGGAGGCCTCGGCATGGACCAGACGAGCGTTGGTTTGCTCGTGCCGCCGCAGCCGGTCTGCGGCAAATTCCGCATACGCGCGGGCGTATTCAATGCCGATGAAGTTCCGCTGCGGCGTGGCCTCCGCGATCGCCAGCACAAAAGTGCCCTTGCCCGAACCAATCTCCAGCTCGACGGGGTGATCATTGCCAAAGATCCCGGCAAGGGCGACGCGCCCCGCCTCGTCGGGCAGGGAGAGCAGAAATTCGCCAGGATGGAGGTTGGGTCGCAGGGCCATGGGATGTTCCGGAGCAGCGAGGAAAACCCGCAGAATATCGCAAAGCGCCACCCCCCGCCACGCCGGCAAACTGCCGCGCCGTCGCGTGGGGCGTGGCAAATTTTCCGGGAGCGAGGGAGATAAGTGATAAGATCATAGGATT
>CALCHA010000592.1 GCA_937901265.1 uncultured Phycisphaerales bacterium | reverse complement strand
CCTACACGACGCTCTTCCGATCTATTCCGCACCGAAATCCGCAAAGCCGCCTCCGCCTCAAAATAAGCCGCCCCTCCCCTCCGCCCCCTCGACCACCCTGCCCCCTCGACCACCCCGCCCCCTCCCCTTTTGTCATTTGTCATTGCGCACAAGTTTCAAAAACATTTGAACTTTGCTAAAATACCCCGATGACCATGCTTGCCGAACCCTCCGTCACCGCCCCCCTCGACCCCGCCGCCTTTGCCGACACTGCCCTGCAGCCGATCGCCGAAAAGGTCCTCGCCCGCCAGTCCCTCAATTTCACCGACGGCATGGCGCTCTGGAACACCCGCGACATCTTCTCCCTCGGCGAACTCGCCCACTTCGTCCGCAACCGCAAGCATGGCCGGACCACTTACTACAACATCAACCGCCACATCAATTACTCCAACATCTGCGCCCTCTCCTGCAAGTTCTGCGAGTTCCACCGCAAGCGCGGTGAGAGCGGGGCGTACGAGTTCTCCCACGACGACGTCCTCCGCATGGCCGGCGAAGCGGCCGCCAGCGGGGCCACCGAAATCCACATCGTCGGCGGCCTGCATCCCTGGCTTCCCTTCGAGTGGTACCTCGAAATGCTGCGGAAGCTTCGCGCCGCCTACCCCCGCCTCCACCTCAAGGCCTTCACCGCCATCGAGATCAACCACTTCACCAAAATCAGCAGGCTCTCCACCCGCGAAGTCCTGGCTGCACTTTCCGAAGCCGGCCTCGGCTCCATGCCCGGCGGCGGCGCCGAAGTCTTCGACGACCGCGTCCACGATCAAGTCTTCAAAGGCAAGCTCCGTGCCGACGGCTGGATGGACGTCCACCGCACCGCTCATGAACTGGGCATCAAAACCAACGCCACCATCCTCTATGGCCACGTCGAAACGCGCGAAGAACGCACCCGCCACCTCCTCGCCCTCCGCGATCTCCAGAACGACGCCCCCGGCTTCCAGTGCATCATCCCCCTCTCCTTCATCCCCGAAGGCAGCGAGCTGGGTCACCTCCCCGGCAACACCGGCCTCGAGGACCTCAAGATGCTCGCCATCTCCCGTCTTCTCCTCGACAACTTCGACCACGTCAAAGCCTTTTGGATCATGCAGTCCATGAAGCTTTCCCAGGTCAGCCTCAATTGGGGTGTCGACGATCTCGATGGCACCGTCGTCTGGTACGACATCACCAAACGCGAAGGCGGGGCCGGTAACCAGCACCAGGAAATGACCGTCGACACGATTCGTCGGCTCATTTTCGAAGCGGGTTTCGAGCCCGTCGAGCGCGACACGCTCTACCACCGCGTCGAACGCACGCCCGACAACTGGGCCACCGGCTGGCGCATCGCCTGATATGGCATGGGCGTCCCGCCCCTGTTCCTCCGAAGCGTCTCTTCCTTTCTCCCAACCATTGCCACTCCGATCCCGCCCCGGGGTATACTGCCCCTTCGGCCCGGAGCAAACCCCCCATGAACCCAAAGCCCATCGTGTCCATCAAGCACGGCGACGTGAAGGTCCACTCTCGCTGGCCCCTCATCCTTATCGGCATCGGCAAGATCCTCAAAGCCCTCGGGCTCATCATCGTCGCCTTCTACATCCTCCGCTTCCTCAACGATGAAGGTCGCCAGTATTACGAAAGCATCCTGGAGGACTGGCGCGATGACCCCCACAACCACATCCTTTATGGCACCCTCGTAAAAATCCTTGCCGTCCCCGAAGGAACGCTCAGAGGCCTTCGCATCGGACTGCTCGTCTACGCCGGCCTTTACAGCACCGAAGGCATCGGCCTTCTCTTCGACAAGCCCTGGGCCGAGTGGATGACCGTCATCACCACCGCCGGATTCATCCCCCTGGAAGTCTACGAGGTCCTCTTCCACCCCACCTGGGTCAAGGCCGGCCTCCTCGTCTTTAACATCCTCGCCCTCGTCTACATCTGCTTCCGCCTGCGCTGGCGGAGCCAGGTGAAAAAGATGCAGCACCACCTTCTTGAGGCGGCAGCTTCCGCGCCGCCGCAGCCGGTCGGGCCCTGAACCCCTGGCGGAGACCAACCACGAGGGAAGGATGAACGTCGTACAAATCAGCGCGGGGGAGCGGCGCTGCCCGGTCTGTGGCTATGACCTGCGAGGGGCCATCACCAGCCGCTGCTCGGAATGCGGGATGGCGGTGGGCCGTCGGGTACCGGCGGGGATTCCATGGATGCATCGCGGGGCGCTGGGCAGCGGGCGGGCCTACCTGCGGACAGCGGCCATGGTGTTGCGTCGGCCGGGCAAAATCGCCGCCGCGGCCGCACGGCCGATGTCGCGCCGCGCGGCCGCTGATTTTTACCGCCGCTCCGTCGCCTTCACGATTTTCATCGGCATGGTCCTGGCCACCCTCGGCCTCGCCGCGAGCGAACAGCGACGCTTCGCGGGCCGCGATTGGGAATTGCTCGCCATCACCCTCGGTGCCCTCTGGGCCACCGTCGAAGTCTCCGGTCGGGGATGGCCCTGGCTCGTCGCCGGAGGAAGCGATCGGCCGCGCGAACAGGTGCGGCGCCGCCGCGCGGCCACCTACCTTTCAGGCCTCGCACCGCTGGTCACCCTGCTCGTCGGCCTTGCCGCCGCGTCCTGGTGGTGGCCCGGCATTGTCCTGCTGCCCACCGTCGCCCAGGATGCCCTCGAGGTTACCGGTGACTTCCTCCTCGCCGCCGCCTACGGGGCCCTCGTCGTTCCCTCCGTCGTGATCATGGCGGCATGGGGGGCGGGGCCCCTGCGCTGGGTCCTCAG
>CALCHA010000591.1 GCA_937901265.1 uncultured Phycisphaerales bacterium | reverse complement strand
ATCGTCATCGGAAGCCAGTAGGCGCGCTCCCAGCCAACACTGCGCTCGACCAGATCTCCGACTGCGATGCACAAGCCGAGACGAACGGCGTGGCGGAAGATCGCCGCTTGGGGGTGAAAATTGGCGCGCAGAGTCGCCAGCCATCCGGCAAGCTGCAGTTTAAAAGGCTGAGCGCGCTCGCGCTTTACAAACTCGGCTTCGCCCTCCGGCGTGCCCCTGCCCCGTTAATCCCGCTCGTCCCCTCCACGTCTGACCGACCCCGCGCGCCAGTCCTCACCCGACTGGCCGCGGCGGCTTTTCAGATCGTGATCGGCAACAGCAGGTGAAACGTCGTGCCCTGCTCGGGGTTGGAATCCGCCCAGATGTGCCCCCCCATGTCCATCACCACCGAGTGCACCAGCGTCAGCCCCAGCCCCGGGTTGTTGCAGTTGCCCCCGCCCTGCACGCCCTTCTTGGTGAAAAAGGGATCAAAGATCTGCGGCAGATCATCCGCGTCAATCCCCGCGCCGCTGTCGGTAAACTGCACCATGATCTGATCCCCCTGCGACGCCGTGCGAATCGTGATCCGACGTCGCGCGCCGGGCGCGGCCGCGGTGCGCTCGTTGATCGCGTCCTCCGCGTTGTGCAGCAGGTGTTGCATCGCCTGCGAGAAGCGCACCCGCGGCACCGCCGAGATTCGCCGGGCCTGCAGGTCCAGCTCCAACGCGATGTTCTTTTGATTCAGCGTCGGCTCCACGGCGTCGGCGAAGCGCAGCAGTTCTTCCGTCAGGTCGCACAGGTCCGCATTGGCTGCGCACTCCGCCCCCGACCCTCCCGAACAGGCCAGCAACCCCCCGGTGATGTAGGAAATCCGCGAACACGCCTCGGCCGCCATACGGAGGCCCTTGAGCATCGCGCCGCGATCTTCCGTCGCCAGCGCAAACTCCACCATGGTCCCCATGCCGCAGGCGATGTTGTTGAAATGATGCGCCACCCCCGCCGCCAACGTCCCCACCGACGCCATATGCCGCGTTCGCGTCAGGTGCCCTTCCAGCTCCTTGCGATTCGATATGTCACGCATCCATGCAATCACCCCCTGCAGCCCCGGCGCCCTTGGGTCCGTCACGCACGAAAGCGTCACCCCCACATGCACCGGGTTCCTGCCCCCCTCGGGAAGGATCGTCATCTCGTACGTGTTCACCGCGCGCTGCTGAATCGTCCGCTGAAACGCCTGCCCGGCGATTTGTCGGAACTCCGTCGGAATCAGAATTTCCAGCGGGCGACCGAGCACTTCACCCTCGTTGCGTCCGAAAATGCGCGTCGCTGCCTGATTGAAGGAGAGGATCCGACCCGAGGGATCGAGGGAAACCACGGGAATGCCGGCGTTGAGAACCGCGGATTGAAAAAAGTCAGGGGAAGGACTCAGCGGCGAAGGCGGGCTTGCCGCGGCGGCGGGGGGGAGAGGACCGTGGGCGGGAACCAGTGGCTGGGATGGACGGGGAAGGGATGCCCCGATGAACGGGCCATCCTGCGCAGGGGAATTGGGGATAAACCTGACGGAACAAAAATCCGTCATAAGGCCACCTTTCCTACCTGGCGACCGCGGTGTCCCGATCCCTGCTCTCCGCGGCGGCGATCCTGTCCGGGCTGGCGCAGAGCCAGCCCACCTGCCATCGACACTGATCTATACAGAGAGTGTAGACAAAGACACTCTGTCGTACAAGATCAAAAGCTCTCCATCGGAAAATCGTGGGCACCCGCCCTCAGACGTTCTTTAAAACGAATGGACTCCCCTTTCTCCTTCCTCCGTATTAGTATAATCCTCATGCTTTCCATCGTTATTCCGTCCTGCTCTCCGCAAAAGCTTGCCGCGGTCACGGCCCACTACCATTGCGTCTTCCGGCAGCACCCCCACGAAATCGTTGCCATCACCGATGCCCGCTCCCTCTGCGAGGCCTACAACCGCGGGCTCGATCGTTCCCGTGGCGATCCGGTCATTTTCTCGCACGACGATGTCGAGGCCCTCCTCCCCCACACCTTCGCCGCACGCCTGCTCCGCCACCTGGAAACCTTCGACGTCGTCGGCGTGGCGGGCACCTCGCGGCTCGTCGGGGCGGGGTGGGCCCAGGCGGGGCCGCCCCACATCTTCGGGCAGGTCCTCCATCCCGCCGACGACCAGCGTTTTTTCCTGGCCATCTTCGGAAATAGCGCCCCGATCAACCCCGCCATCCAGGCCATGGATGGATTGTTCCTGGCCTTCCGCCGCCCCGTGATCGCGCGGCTGCGCTGGGACGAGCACCGCTTCGACGGCTTCCACCTCTACGACATCGATGTCACCTTCCGCGCCTATCTCGCCGGCTACCGGCTCGCCGTCGCGGCCGACCTGCCCCTCTTCCATGCCTCCGGCGGCAAGTTCAATGAGGCCTGGCGGAGTGACGCCCAGCGCTTCATCGACACCTTCCGCCCCGCCCTGTTGCCGGTGCTCCACCCGCCCGCCCAATTCACCTGCGTCACCCTCCCCTCCCGCGCCGCCGCCCTCCCCCTCCTCACCCCGCCCCACTGGCTTAACGACCCCTGACC
>CALCHA010000590.1 GCA_937901265.1 uncultured Phycisphaerales bacterium | reverse complement strand
GGAAGATGTGTTCGAGGAACTGGGAATAGATGCGGGGGTCGATGGTCTGGGTGGGGGCATCGGTGTGGAGGGTGAGGTGGATTGGGGCGGGGTCGGGGGCCGGGACCGTGGTCTGGGCGAGGGTCGTGAGGAGGAGCAACGGCAGCAGGGCGGCAGATTTCATAGCGGGTCTCCGAGGCGGTGAACGCGGGTAGCATAACGCCGGGAACTGGAATTGGGCGAGGGTTGGGAGTACCTTCGGCCGCCTTGTGCAGAGAAGTGCGGGGCCGCGTCGACCCGCCGCACCAGGGCCGCGCCCGTCATAAAGCGACCGGTCTGGGAGCGAATGCACAAGGGTCGCTCCCTGACGGTCGCGGCTGTGATCTTTTAACGGTGATGGGAAGACTGATGAAAGTTGCGATGGATTGGCTTGCCGAGTACATGACGCCGGCACCGACGGCGGCGGTGGCGGCGGAGGCGTTGATGAACGCGGGGCTGCCGGTGGAATCGGTGGAGGAGGTCGAGGGGGTCAAGGGCAAGACGCAGGTGCTGGATGTGGAGGTGACGAGCAATCGGACGGATTGTTTTTGTCACGTGGGCCTGGCGCGGGAATTGGCGGCGCTCACCGGCGGGTACTTCAAGATGCCGCCGGTGGCCAGCAGCACCGGGATGGGCATGGGTGCCGGGGCGATGGGCGGCGCGGTGGCGGCAAGTGTGCTGACCAGCGTGCGGGTGCAGGCGGGGGCGGGCTGCGCGTATTACACGGCGCGGGTGATCCAGGGGGTGAAGGTGGGGCCCTCGCCGGAGTGGCTGGTGAAGCGGCTGGCGTCAATCGGGCTGCGGCCGGTGAACAACGTCGTGGATGTGACGAACTTTGTGCTGATGGAGCTGGGCCAGCCGCTGCATGCGTTTGATTTCGACAAGCTCTCGGGCAAGGGCATTTTGGTGCGCAACGCGCATGGGGGGGAGAAGCTGGAGGGGATCGACGGAAAGAGCTACGCGCTGGAGCCGACGATGCTGGTGATCGCGGACCTGGAGAAGCCGGTGGCGATCGCGGGGGTGATGGGGGGCAAGGAGACGGAGGTGACGGAGCAGACGGTGAACGTGCTGCGGGAGAGCGCGCGGTTGGATCCCAGGAGAGTGCGGAC
>CALCHA010000589.1 GCA_937901265.1 uncultured Phycisphaerales bacterium | reverse complement strand
GTAAATTCGCCCGATAACAATAGCGGGAAAAACTGCGATGGCTTGGGAAAGCTGTTCAAATAGGGCTCCGCCACCGCGCCGACCGTCCCCGCCACCCCGCGCTTCAGCATTTGCGTCACCCACCCCGTGTCCTCCGCTTTGCGCAGCGTCGGCATCTCCAGGCTCGCCACGTGGTACCCCACCGCCCCCTCCACCCACTGCACGCTCTCCTGATAATTGTGCAGCGAATACCACCCGCAATACAACGCCGCCCGCGGACAGTCCTTCGCCTCCAGCAACTCCGGTCGATCATCCAGCGTCACCGGCATCGAGGCGTTGGCCTTCAGCCACGCATAGGTCGTGCGCAAATCGGCGTCGAACGCCGAATAGGCATCCATCCCCGTCAGCCCGCGGGCATCCAGATAAATGTTGCCATCCAACCCCCTCTTCTCCACCTTCAGCGCCCGGTTCACCAGGTCCATCGCCGCTGCCGGCGTCGGGCCATCGATGCGGCACACCATCAGCGTCCGCGGCAGGTCCGCCATGTCCTTGACCGTGGGCCACATGTCCAGACTGCGCGGATTCAAGAACCACCGCGCCCGGCTGTAGGTCTGATCTGCCGCCAGCACCAGCGCCAGCTCGCTGTCAAAGCACGCTTCGCTCTCCGAGGGCGCCAGCACCGCGATCTGGTTGTCGATCTCCTGCGCCTCGCCCAGCAACCCCTGCATCTGCCGCTTGAGGTCGATCATCCCGGACCGCGCCGCCGGAATGTCGCGCTTTTTCAGATCGGCGTACTGCGTTTCATCATCGCGCAGCCGCTGCGTCAGTTGATCCAGTTGCCGCCGCCCGGGATCGTTCTCCGGCGCGTCGGGCTTGATGTGAAAAAGCGTCAGCAACCCGGTGAGCCCCGCCACCCGCTGCTGAATCGTCGAAAGCTGTTGCAGCGCCGCCTGACGCTGCGCCTCCGGGAGCTTCTCAATGCGTCCGACCGCCGCCTGCACCGCGCTGTTCAGCCGCACCGCCGCCTCCGCCAGGCTCCCCGCCGCCGCCGCCGTGCGCGTCGCCGGTCCCGTCGCCGGGCCCCTTACCCCCGGGCCGGTTGCCGCCAGCGCGTTGTAGGACGCCTCCCCCTCCCCGAGATCCTCCAGCACCAGTTTCAGCCGCTGCCGCAACTTCGCCGCCGCTTCCGCCTGCGCCGGTCCCCCGATCACCGGCCCGATCGTCAGCGGCACGTCATAGGTCGTCACCAGGCACTTGACCGTTGCATCCAGCTTCCGCTCCAGCAGCACCCGGCGAATCACCGCCACCACCTCCACCCGATAATTGCTTTCCGTGATCGATTCCTGCGGATCACACGCGATCCCCACCAGATGCGACGCCGGTATCGCCCGCCCGCGCATGTAAAATTCCGCCACCTTCATCGAATCGGGGCTCTTCTCGTTGTACACCACCACGATGTCGTCCGGCGTCAACGCCCGCGCCGGCAACGCCCCCGCCCACGCCAGCGCTGCCGCCGTCAGAACATGCCACCGCCACGCAATCCATCGCTTCACAAAACCCTCGCTCGCACCGCCCGCCGCCCTCAATTCGCCTTCCCCAGATACTCCAGCGCCACCGACACCATCATCCGAATCCCCACCCCCACCGCCGCGTCCGTGAAGTCGAACTTCGGGTTGTGCAGCATCGGGTAGGATTCCTTCTCCATCGGCTGCACCCCCAGCACATAAAAACAGCCCGGCACATGCTGCAGGTAAAATGCAAAGTCCTCCCCCCACATCGCCGGATTCGGTT
>CALCHA010000588.1 GCA_937901265.1 uncultured Phycisphaerales bacterium | reverse complement strand
GTTTGCGCTGCCAGCGGCAGGAGCGTCGTGAGGCAGAGGCCAGCGGTCAGCAGGGCTGTGCGGCGAGCTAGGGAGCGGGTGGGCATCGGGGTCTCCAGAGATCTCGGTTACACGGAAACAGTGGGGCTACACGGTCTCCGGCACGACAAAGGGCGCTCGATACGGTTGCGTCAGCAACTTCGACGCGGCTTCGTTGCCGGCCAACTAGCACGTCTCGGGCTCGATTTTCAGGGGCATGCCCAGCGCCACGCCTTCCCAACTCACGCAGTTGGCATCGAGATGGGTCCGCAGGCGATTCAGCGTTTCGGCCGCGGCGGGCGCGGCGAATGCCGCTTTGGCTTCCTCTGCGGAAACCGCTTTGCCGGCGCGATAGGAAATGTTGCTGAGGTGGCAGAGATAACTGGAGACCGCGCCTTCGGCCAATTCGCCCTGCTGGTCAGCGCGCTTGCGCGAGCGAACCGCCTTGAGGAAATTTTCCTGGTGGCTGCTGTCGCGCGCTACACCCGCGCCGGTGAAGGTCTGGAGTTTCTTGCCGCTATTGTCGAAGGCGGCGGACTGGGCCTCGGTGATGGAGACATAGCCGTTTTCGCATTCGATGACGTTGCCGATGGCGGCGCCGCGGTACTTGTCCATGGGTCCGGCGGGCAGCGCGGCGGCGCCTCCGCGGGCCGGCAGGCCGCGCACTTCGAAGATCAGCAAGGCGTGGCCGTAGTCATGGACGGTCATGAGGGTATTGGGGGTTTCGCCGTTATCGCGATAACCGAGGCGCCCGCCCATGGAGATGACGGAAGGGGCGACGCGGGGTTCGCCAAGGGCCCAGCGGGCGAGGTCCATCTGGTGGGCGCCCTGGTTGCCGATGTCGCCGTTGCCGGTTTCCCAGAACCAGTGCCAGTCGTAATGAAATTGCGCCCGCGGATGCTGCTCTTTGGACACCGGCCCGCACCACAGGTCGAAGTCGACGGTGGTGGGCACCTTCAACTCGGTCACATTGCCGATGGAGGGCCGCGGTTTGTAACACAGACCGCGCGACACCAGGATCTTGCCGAGCTTGCCGGATTTGGCGTATTCGATCGCCTCAAAAACCTCCGGCATCGAGCGCCATTGCGTGCCCGCCTGGACGATACGGTCATATTTGCGCGATGCCGCCACCGCTTGCTGCCCTTCCCACACGCTGTGGCAGATCGGCTTTTCGATGTACACATCTTTGCCCGCCTGGCAGGCCCAGATCGTCATCAGCGCATGCCAGTGGTTCGGCGGGGCGCCGTACATGGCGTCAATCTCCTTGTTTTCCAGAACCTTTCGGACGTCCACATACCCCGTGGGCGCTGGCTTGCCGGCGGCGGTCACGATGCCCGATGCCCGTTGAAGAACCGCCGAATCCACATCGCACAGCGCCGTGAGGCGCACGCCTTTGAGTGCCAGGAACTTCGAAATATGCGCCCGGCCGCAATCGTTGCAGCCGACGACCGCGAGCCGGATGTCTTCGTTGGCGCCTGCAATCTGGCCATAGGATTTTGCGGACAACTGGGACAGAGCAACGCGCACCCCAACGCCGGCGGCACTCTGCAGAAACCCGCGGCGCGTCACACCCTTTGGTCTTTTGGCGGGGCCCATCGTCTCGCTCCGGCTTGAGAGGTATGTATCGAAAGATCACAGGAGAAACGCCATGATGAACGAGGCCTTGCAGAGGATCGCTCTGGCCCCCAAACCTGAACTCTTGGGCGGCTCTTTGCACGTTCCTTCCATCTGGCGGCGAGCGACGCCTGTAGTTCGACCTATGCGATTGCGCTGGATTGAAAGGACCCTCAGCGTGCGCGAACCTTTTTGGGCGCCGCTTTCTTGACGCCGTTGAGCTTTTTGGCCACGACCGCCTTCACTGTTCTGGCGGCGACGACGGCGCGGCGCTCTTCCCGTGCTCGGCGCTGGCCCGCGCGTTCGGGGTGCAAAATGGCTTCCAGATAGGCGACGACGTCTTTGCTGCCACCCTTTTTGGCATGTTCGATCAGCGCGATGCCGTGGGGCCCCACGCTGGAAGCCACGGCCGCATCGTCGCCGACCATTGCCTTGACGATCTCGATCTTCCCGAGCATCGCCGCGGCGAAGACATCCATCCGGGCGCCTCTGGAGAGCAGAAATTCGGCGATGTCGCGGCGTCCGCTATGCGCTGCCGCCCCCAGCGCGGACTCAAAATCTCCGTTTCCCCAATCGAACACGGCGTTGGATGCGGTGGGATACTGGCCGATTAATGCGCGCACCCGCTCCAGGTCACCGTGCGACCGTCCCACCACTTCCCCGACCACTCCCGGTGGCAGCGGCAGAATGCTCGCCATCGTGTGCGCTCCTATATACACATCTATCGAATCCACGCATCCTACAGAATCGTTGCTATTCCCCCAAGTGAAAATTTTAGGCACCCTAAAAGTTCGCAAACACGCAGGATTATCGGACCTTTGGGCCGGGGCACATTTCTTATCGGTCACTTCTCCATTGCCCGGAGGCCACTGGACAGCCCTGTCGCCAGTGTCGCGGCTTCACGGCTAAGATAGCCGCTCGCTAAAAGGAACCCTCCGTGCCCCCGATCCACCACCCGCAGTTCCCGGACCTCCAGGAATCCGCGCCCGATACCTCCGGCCTTCAACCGGCCGCGGAATCTTTCGGGCATGCACCTCTGGCCCGCGTCCCCGTCGAAACGCCCGGGCACCGCCCGCCGGGGGGGCGTGCCCCGCGTGCGCGCTTCAACTATGCGGATCACCCGGCCTCGATTTCGCTGCTGCTCTCGCTGGCCCTGCCGACCCTCATCGAGCAGTTCCTTTCGGCAGGGATCGGCTTTACCGACACGCTGGTCGCCGGGCACACCGGCAACACGGCTGAGCTGCATGCCGCCGCCGCCGCCGCGGTGGGGGCGATGACCTATCTTCAGTGGTTCGCCGGGCTGATGACGGCGGCGTTCAACGCCGGCGCCATGGCCGTCATCGCGCGTTCGATCGGGGCGAAGCGGCCGCGGCTGGCCAATCGCGTGGCCGGCACCGTCTGCTCGGGTGCGATTCTCGTCGGCCTCGCCATCGCGTTGCTGTTCTATTCCGGGGCACCGTTTCTGGTGGGGTTCCTCTTTCGGCTTCGGGGCCTCGCCGCCGAGCTGGGCATCCAGTACCTGCGCATCATGTCCTTCACCATCTGCCTTCAGACCCTGGGGCAGGTCGGCATGGCCTGCCTGCGCGGTGCCGGCGACACATTTCGCCCCATGCTCATCACCACGGCCATCTTTTTGGTGAACATCGTCGCCTCCCCGGCGCTAACGTTCGGCTGGTTCGGGCTCCCCGCGATGGGGATCCGCGGCAACGCCATCGGCACGCTGCTCGCCTTCGCCGCCGCCGGGCTTACGACTTCCTACTTTCTCCTCAACGCCTCCTCCGGCATCCACCTGCGCCTTCGCCACCTCCGCATCCGACCCCACCTGCTGCGGCGTGTGTTCAAGATCGGCATCCCCTCCTGGCTGGAGGGCTGCATCCTGTGGGGCGGCCAGATGCTGATCGTCAACCTGGTCACGGATCCCACGGACCGGGCGCTGGGCGCCTCGGGCACGACGATCGCGGCCCACGCCGCCACGCTGCGGATCGAATCGCTGGCGTTTCTGCCGGGCTTCGGCTTCGGGATCGCGTGCGCGACGCTGGTGGGACAGTATCTGGGCGCGACGAAGCCCGATGAGGCGTTGCGTGCCACGCGTCTGGCCAACCGGATGACGGTGTTCACGATGTCGCTTACGGCGCTGCCGATGGTGTTTTTCCCGAAGCTGATGCTGGGGCTGCTGGTCGATTCGCCGCTGGTGATCCGCGCGGGCTACATCCCGCTGCTGCTCGCGGGCCTGGCGCAGCCGGGCTTCGCGGTCTCGATCGTCATGTCGTCGTGTCTGAAAGGGGCCGGGGACACGGTCTCGCCGATGCTCTGCTCGCTCACGGGCATTCTGCTGCGAGCGACGGCAGTGTTCCCGCTGATGGCCCTCTTCACGCATTGGGGCCATCCCGACTGGGGGCTGATCGCGGTGTGGATGGCGATCAATCTGGACCTGAACTTCCGGGCGATTTACTGCGGATGGGTGGTCCATCGCGGCAAGTGGAAGCACCTCAAGGTGTAAGCGGGGGCCGACGGGAAAACCGGGTTGGCGACGACCGAGCGCGCAAAAAAATGGGCCCGTCAGGGGAGGCAATCCTGACGAGCCCCGATCCAGGGCAGTGAGTCGTGCCGGCGGGTGGGGGGGATGCCTCGCGGCCGGCGTTGTTTGGTTCTGCTCGATGTCGGACACAGGGTTGGGTGATCGAGGACACCTCTGATGTACGATTCGTCCCACCGGCGGGCAAAAGATTTGGTGAAAATTATTGTCACCGGCGGGGGCGCTGCAATCGGAGGGGAAATGCGTAAGATGAGTGCGTTTTACAAGACGTGGCGGCGCGCGCAACGCTGTCGGGACTTGGCTTCGCGGTCACAAGGTGCGAATCAACGATGGATCTGATCAAAGCATTGAAGGCCTGGACCATCCAGGATTCCGCGGAACTGTACAACATCCGCAACTGGGGCAAGGGGTACTTCGGCATCAATCCCGAGGGCAACGTCAGCGTGCACCCGGACCGCCAGGAGGGTCGCGGCATCGACCTTAAGAAGCTGGTCGACGATCTCATCCTGCGCGGCATCAACCTGCCGGTGCTGGTGCGTTTCACCGACATCTTGAAGCACCGGCTGGGCGAACTGCATGAGGCGTTCAAGACCGCCATCACCGAGAATGGCTACAACGGCACTTACGCCTGCGTGTACCCGATCAAGGTAAACCAGCAGCGGCATGTGGTGGAGGAGATCGTCGAATTCGGCAAGCCCTACGGTTTTGGCCTGGAGGCGGGGAGCAAGCCGGAACTGCTGGCGGTGCTGGCGCTGGCCAACAATGGTGACGCGCCGATCATCTGCAACGGTTTCAAGGATGACGAGTTCATCGAGACGGTGATTCTGGCGCAGAAGCTGGGCAAGAAGGTCATTCCGGTGGTGGAGAAATTCACCGAGCTGGAGCTGATCGTGAAGTATGCCGAGAAGCATGGGGTGCGGCCGCTGATCGGGGTGCGGGTGAAGCTGGCGACCAAGGGCAGTGGCCGGTGGGAAAGTTCGGGCGGTGCGCGGAGCAAGTTCGGGCTGTTCGTGGCGGAGGTTCTCAAGGCGCTGGAGTACCTCAAGGCGCGGAACATGCAGGACTGCCTGAAGCTGATGCACTTTCACCTGGGCAGCCAGATCACCAACATCCGGACGGTGAAGACGGCGCTCAATGAAGCCGCGCGGATTTACGCTGAGCTGGCGCGAGCCGGGGCGGGGATGGAGTACCTGGACGTCGGCGGCGGGTTGGGAGTGGATTACGACGGCTCGCAGACGAACTTTGAGAGCAGCATCAATTACTCGCTGCAGGAATATGCCAGCGATGTGGTATTCCGCATCAAAAGCGTGTGCGATGAGGCGGGGGTGAAGCATCCGCACATCATCAGCGAGAGCGGCCGGGCCATGGTCGCGTATCACAGCGTGCTGGTGTTCAACGTGCTGGGGGTGAGCGGGTTCGATCTGTTCGACGTGCCTGCGGCGCTGCCGGAGGCTGAGGAGATTCCCCAGCCGGTGCGTGATCTCTTTGACAGCTATCGCGAGATCACCAAGAAAAATTTTCAGGAGCAGTACCACGACGCCATTCAGCAGCGCGATGAAGCGCTCAACCTGTTCAACCTGGGCTACCTGAGCCTCGAGCTGCGCAGCCTCACGGAGAAACTGTTCTGGGGCGTGTGCGGCAAGATTCTGAAAATCCTCAAAGACAGCGATTACGTGGGCGACGATTTCGAGAGCCTCGAAGCGCAACTCTCCGACACCTACTTCTGCAACTTCAGCCTGTTTCAGAGCATGCCCGACTCCTGGGCGATCAAGCAGCTCTTTCCGGTGATGCCGATCCATAGGTTAAAGGAGGAGCCCAACCGGCGCGGCGTGCTGGCGGACATTACGTGCGATTCAGACGGGAAGATCGATTCCTTCATCGACCTGCGCGATGTGAAAAAGACGCTGGAGCTGCACGAGTACAACGGGAGCGAGTATTACATCGGGGCGTTCCTGGTGGGGGCGTATCAGGAAATTCTGGGCGACCTGCACAACCTGCTGGGGGACACCAACGCGGTGCACGTGACGATGGATGGCCAGGGGAACGTGTCGATCGACGAAGTGGTTCGCGGCGATACGGTGCGCGAGGTTCTCAGCTATGTGCAGTTCGACAGCGAGGAGCTGGAGGGAAAGCTGCGCAAGCAGGTGGAGGCGGCCCTGCGGGAGAAGCGGCTGACGCTCGAAGAGGGGACGCAACTGATGCGATATTATGAAAACGGGATGCGGGGCTATACGTATCTGGAGGAGCCCAGTGCGTTTTGAAGGGCGAGTGATGGCGCACGAATGAGGCATGTTCGGAATGCGGCAAGGGCTTAAGGAGATAAAAAAAGTTGGGCTTTGGGAGGGGATGGGAGTTAGGATAGGCCGCGGGGGGTGGGATAGGAGGTGGCGAGATGGACACGATGTGGGCCGCGTTTTTGGTGTTGCTTCTGTTTTTGTGTGCGGCACCGCTGGCCTTGGCGGTGGTGGC
>CALCHA010000587.1 GCA_937901265.1 uncultured Phycisphaerales bacterium | reverse complement strand
TTTACAATGGCGGCGACAACGGCCTGTGGGGCGAGATGGTGTGGAACCGCTCCTTCGAATACACCGACGATTCCGCCGGCAAATGGACCATCGACAAGACCGCGAATGGAGGCGCCGGAATTCTCTCGCAGACGTCCATGGCCGACGGCGCGAAGGTCGTGTTCGGCGACGCCTCGTGGAAGAATTACGAATTCTCGTTCGATGCCCGCAGAACCGCCGGCAACGAAGGTTTTCTGGCGCTGCTGCGGGTACAGGGCAATCAGTTTTTCTGGGCCAACATCGCCGGCTGGACGAACACCGTGTCGCGCCTGCAACATCTTGGCGAGCCGCGGGCGGCGGATCTGGGGGCGCGGGCGATTCCCACGAAGGTGGAGACCGGCAAGTGGTACCACGTGCGCGTGCGCTGCGAGGACAACCATGTGCAGGCGTGGCTCGACGAGCAACTCGTCATCGACGCGCAAATCCCTGGGGATCTCGATCACGCAGGATCCGTCGGCCTGGGGACCTGGGAAACCGCGGCCGAGTTCAAGAACTGCAAGGTCACCGATCTGGCCGGCAAGACGCTTTTTGAAGGGCTTCCGGAAATTGCCCGGCCGCGGAACACGGCGGGGCACCATTGGGAAACGTTCGGTCCCGGCACGGTGAACGTCGTCACGGATCGCGCCTTCAACGATGAAACCGCCATTCACATCGACGCCGGCGCCGGCGAGACCGGCATCCTGCAGAAGCACCTGGCGCTGAAAAAAGGGGAGGCCTATCACGGCTCGCTGTACGTTTTCGGCAATACCGCGGCGAAGGACGGGGCGGGGCGGATGATCGGTGGAAGCGTGCAACTGGTCAGCGGCGACAAACATCTGGCGAATCTGCCGCTCCCGCCGCCTGACGACCGGTGGACCCGGACACCCATTGATTTTGTGGCACCCGACGATGCGCCCGACGCCACGCTCCGCATCACCCTGCCGCAAGGCGCGAACGCGTGGATCGACCAGGTCTCCCTGATGTCCGAAGCTTCGATCAAAAACGACGGCTTCCGCCCCGATGTGTACGCCGCCTTCGCCGCGCTCAAGCCCACGATCATCCGCTGGCCCGGCGGCTGTTACCTGGAGCAGTATCACTGGAAGAACGGCATTGGTCCCCAGGAAAAGCGCACCAAGAACCTCACCCCCATGTGGGAGGATTACGACACCAATGCCCTCGGCACCGACGAGTACATGACGCTCTGCCGCAAGCTGGCTTGCGAGCCGCTGCTGGTGGTCAACACGGGCATGCACGTCACCGGCACGAAGAACGCGGCCGAGTGGGCACCCTGGATTCAGGAAGCCTGCGACTGGGTGGAGTACGTCAACGGCCCGGCGGATTCGACGTGGGGGAAGGTCCGCGCCGCCAATGGCCACCCCGCGCCTTACCACGTCAAATTTTTTGAGATCGACAACGAACTCTGGCGTTCGCTCCAGCCCGATCCGGCGGTTTACGCGCGCGCGGTGCCCCTTTTCGCCGCCGCGATGAAAAAGGTCGATCCGACGATCACCATCATCGCCCACGGCGGCAACGCCCTGGACCGCCGCTACGACACCACCCTCGTCAACCGCGCCGCCAAAGACTTCGACATTCTCTCGATCCACCACTACACCGATCCGCCGCAGTTCGAGACAGGCGTGGCGGATCAGGATCGGCTCTACAGCGACATCGAGAAGCTGGTTGCGAAATCCGCCAACCCCGCCATCAAGCTGGATGTCTCCGAATGGAACCTGCAGACCACGGACTGGCGGACAGGCCTGTATGCGGGCGGCCTGCTGAACGTCTTCGAAAAACATGGCGAGCATCTGGAGATTGGCGGCCCCGCGCTGCTGTTCCGGTACACGGGCGCCCGCGACTGGGACAACGCCTTCATCAACTTTGACCAGCGCTCCTGGTTCCCCGGCCCCAACTACGTCGTGATGAAACTCTGGCGCGACCACTTCGCCCCCACCCGCCTCACCGTCGATGGCCTCGACAAAAGCCCGCACCTCAACCTCGTCGCCACGCGCACCGACGACGGCCAGCACGTCTACCTGAAAGCCGTCAACCCCACCGACGCCGCCATGCCCATCGCCGCGACGCTCGCCGGCTTCACCCCCGCCGCCGCCACCATGCAACTGGTCGCCCCGGGCAATCTGCTGGCGAAGAACTCGATGGAACACCCCGACGCCATCGCCCCGCATGACGCACCGGTCACGCTCGACCACGCCGCGGCAACGTTCACGCTCCCACCCTATTCGGCGGCGGCGGTCACGTTGACGGCCTCTGGGGGTCAATGAGCAAGGGGCGGCTTCGCCCGGCGATAGCCGCTCCCTTGGGAAGCGCGATCAGAGCAGTTCTTCCAACTGATCCACCAGCTCCGCATAGCGCGTGAGGGCCGTCTCCACCGGGGCGGGCTTCTCCAGATCCACGCCGGCGTTCCGCAGCAGATCCAGCGGCCACTGCGAGCAGCCGCCCTTGAGGAAGTTCAGGTAGTCCTGCAGCTCCGCCTCGCCGCCGTTGAGGACGCGCTCGGAAAGCGCGATCGCAGCGGAGAGGCCGGTCGCATATTTGTAGACGTAGAACGAATGGTAGAAGTGCGGGATTCGCATCCCTTCGAGTTCCAGCTCGGGATCGATGACAAACCTGCTCACCTTGCCGGGCTTCGTTCCCGCGGCACCGAAGTAGAGTTCCAGCAGCTTGCGATACTCGCCCCGCAGCACGTCAGCGGTCAGTGGCTCGCCCCTTTCGACCAGCTCGTGAGAAATCTTTTCGAACTCCGCGAACATGGTCTGCCGCACGATGGTGTTGCGGATCTCATCGATGGCGTGGTTGATCAGGTGGGCCTTTTCACGCTTGGTTTTCGCGCGTTCGAGCAGGTGTTTGAGGAGCAGCTGCTCGTTGAAGGTGCTGGCCACCTCGGCGACGAAAATGGTGTAGCCGTAGTACTGGTAGGGCTGGTTGCGGGCGGAGAGCCAGGTGTGCATGGAATGGCCCGCCTCGTGGGCGAGGGTGAAGGTGTGGTCGAGCACTTCCGGCTGGTAGTTCATCATGATGTAGGGGGGGCCGTCGAAACCGCCCGAGGAGAAGGCCCCGGACGATTTGTTTTTGTTGGGATAGCGATCGCACCAGCGCGCGGTGGTCAGCCCCTCGCGCAGGGCGGTGGTGTACTGCGTGCCCAGCGGCGCCAGTGCATCGGCGACGAGGTGGGCGGCCTGATCCCACGTGTGGTGGGTCTTCACGCCCGCCACCATCGGGGCATAAACGTCATACATGTGCACCGCGTCCAGCTTGAGTGCCTTTTTTCGCAGCGCCAGGTAGCGGTGGTTCGTCGGCAAATGCTTGTGCACGGCGGCGATCAGCGAGTCATACACCGCCGCGGGCACGTTGTCGGCAAAGAGCGAGACGTCGCGCGCGGTGGGATAGTTGCGCGCCTTGGCGTAGAAAACATCGCCCTGCACGGCGGCGTTGTAAGAGGCCGCGAGCGTGTGCTGGTGCGCCTGGTATTCCGTGTAGTAGGCATGAAACGCGGCCTTCCGGACGGAGCGTTTGCGGCCGTGGAGCAGGCGTGAATAGACGGAATGCCCCAGTTCCACCTCGCGCCCCTCTTCATCTTTCACCTTCGGCCAGGAGAGGTCCGTGTCGTTGAGCTGCCGAAAGATGCTGGAGGGGCCGCCGGCCATGTTGGAGGACATCGCCAGGAGCTTTTCTTCGTGCGGCGTAAGGGTGTGCGGGCGATAGCGCACGATGCGTTCGAGCGCGAGCTTCCACGGGGCGAGCGCGGGGGACTTGACGAATTTGTTCATTTTGGATTCAGGGATCGCCAGCAGCTCCGGCCGGCGGAAGGAGGCCGCCTCGTTGTGCTTCGCGGCGAGCAGGGAAAAGCGGCCTTTCATGCGCTGCGCCGCGGGCTCGGCGTTGTCGCCGGTGGCCCGGAGGCTGGCGTAGTTGCCGAGCTTCTCCACCCGCCGTTCGAGGTCCGCATCAAAGCGCAGCGCCGCGGCGATGGCGTCAGGCCCGGAGGCCAGCGTCCCCTTGAACTTTGCGTATCCGGGAATCTCCGACTCCCACCAGGAAAACTCCTTCTCCCAGGCGGCGTCCGTGGGAAACAGCGGCGTGAGGTCCCACTGGTCCTGCTGGGGAACCTTGCTGCGCGGCAGCAGCGTGGGGGCGGCGGTCTTCAACTTCGTCTTCGCAGTTTTGGCCATGGGGCCTCCTTTTTGACACGTGGAGGGATTGTAGGGCGCGCGGCCGCCGGGGGAAACCGCAACCCGCCCGGCTCACCGCTGGCCCGCGAAGAGGGCCAATGCGGGTCCGTTTGCTAAAACACAAAGGAGACCAAGGACCGACGAAGGCCACGACGATGTGTGCAAGAGCTTGGCCGCTTTCTCGGAGGGAAGTTACTTGTTCTTCGCCGCCTTTTTCACAACTTTCGTTTTGGAGGCGATTTTCGTCGCAACTTTCCTGTCTGACTTTTTCACCGGCTTCTTCGCGGCTGTTTTCTTTTTCACCGCGGTTACCGGAGCCTTTTGTGCTTTGCGCGGTGCCGCCTTTTTAACGGCGGCCGCTGCCGGGCGCTTGTCCAGCTCGATCCCGAAGACATCCTCCAGCTCGCTCTCCGCCAGCGCTCCCTCCCCGCTCGCCCCGGCGATCCCCGCCACATCCTCCAGCGTCAGCAGCTCCAGGTGATTCACCTTCCGCAGCACAAAAAGCAGCTCCGGTGAGCTGTCCAGCCGTGCTCCCACCCCATAGAGCACCGCCGCTATATGTTTGCACATCGACGCGCCATCCGGGCAACTGCAATCCATGTCGATCTGCCCGGGCTCGGGAAAGAGGCCGGTGCGTTTCTGTGTGATGATCTCCATCACCCCCTTGGAGAGTTTCCCCGACAGCAGTTCGATGGCCGAGGCAATGGCCCCGGCGCACTGCTTGCCGAGGGTTTTCCACGCGGCTGCCGCCAGCGGCTGAATCTTGACCGTCACCGTGTAAAGAGACGACCCCGCCACCAGTGCCGAGATTTCTCCCTCGGCGATCTGCAGGTCCATCACGGACCCATTGCGCACGTAACGCGCCCCGCGAGCAAGACGATTGGAATAATCACTGTAGCTTCGCAGGTTGTCACACCACGCGTTGCCCCAGAAAGTCTGAGTGATCTTGGATCCCTCGAGCTTCACCGGCGCGACCTTCCGCCCCTTGGCGACCAGCTTCTTCACCTCCGCCGCCGCGTTCGCCAGCTTTTGCCCCACGGACACGTAAGGTCCGAACCCCCCATACCCACCGCCATAGCCGTAGCCTCCACCATACCGACTGCTGCGCCTTCCGCCGCTCCGCCAAGCCATGGTCAGTTCCTTTCAAAATCAACCCCCGCCCGCCTTATCTATATCCAGCGCCACGAAGCGCAGCAACTCCTGCGTGCCCATTTCCGTCAGCTTCACCGCCGCACCGCCCCCGCTATCGAGCATGTCCGCAGCCAATTCCCGCTTGTCGGCGATCAACGCATCGATCCGCTCCTCGACCGTTCCCCGGCAGACGAACTTGTGCACCAGCACGTTCTTCTTCTGCCCGATCCGAAAGGCCCGGTCTGTCGCCTGGTTCTCGACCGCCGGGTTCCACCAGCGGTCAAAGTGGATCACCTGGCTGGCGGCGGTCAGGTTGAGACCCACGCCGCCGGCCTTGAGCGAGAGCACAAAAAACGGCGGCCCCTCATCACGCGCGAAGCCCTCGACCATCTCCCGCCGCTTGCCCACCGCCGTCGCCCCATGCAGCACCAGCCCCTCGCGCCCGAAGATCTCACGCAGCACCGCCGCCAGCGGCTCGGTCATCTCGCGGAACTGCGTGAACACCAGCACCTTTTCCTGGCGCTGGGCCATCTCTTCGCACAGCGCCTGCAGGCGCTCGAATTTCCCGCTGTCACGGGCCGCCCACATGCCATCACCAAGCCAGTGGGAGGGGTGATTGCATATCTGCTTGAAACGCATCAGCGACGCCAGAATAATCCCCCGGCGCTGCACCCCGTCGGCATTCTCCAGCTCCCGCTTGAGTGCCTTCACCGCTTCCTGATAGAGCGCCGCCTGCTTGACGCTCAACCCGCACCAGGCCTGCACCTCGGTCTTCTCCGGCAGGTCGGCGATGATGCGCCGATCGGTTTTCAGCCGCCGCAGAATGTAGGGGCCGACGAGCGCCCGCAGGGGTGCATAGCTGGCCTGCTCCTCGCGCGCCAGACCCTTCACATAGCGTTCAAACGCCTTGGCCCCGCCGAGCAGGCCGGGGTTCAGGAAATCGAACAGCGACCACAAATCTCCCAGCCGGTTTTCGATCGGCGTGCCGGTCATCGCCACGCGCGCCCCGGCACGCAATTCCTTCACCGCCCGCGCCTGTTTCGAGCCCGCATTTTTAATCGCCTGTGCCTCATCCAGGATCACCATCCCCCACTCCTGCTTCGCCAGCCACTCCAGCCGCGAGAGCATGCCGTAGCTGGTGATCACCGCGTCGCACGCGCTGAGCGCCTCCGCCCGGGGCACCGCCGTCCCGCCCTCCGCGGAGGGGTGCGCCACGTGGATGCGCAGGTCGGGGGCGAACTTCTCCCGCTCGGCGGTCCAGTTGGCGATCAGCGACGTCGGCACCACCAGCAGGCTCGGCTTGCGCGCCCCTGCCTCCCGCAGCTTGAGCAGCAGCCCCAGCACCTGCACCGTTTTCCCCAGCCCCATGTCGTCCGCCAGACACCCGCCCAGCCCCAGGCCCGTGACGAAGCCCAGCCAGCGCACGCCCGCCGCCTGGTAGGGCCGCAGCGTCGCGCGCAATCCCGCCGGCGGCGCCTCCGCCTCGGGCGAGCGCAGCCCCTGCAGCGTCTTGTCCAGGTAGGCCCCGGGCGTGATCCCGGTCCACTGCCGTGCCGCCGTCTCCGCAGCCGCGGCCGCACCCCCTTCCGGCGGCATCCCCGCCAGCAGCCGCATGCTCTCGGCGAAGGTCATCCCCTCCTTCGCCAGCCGCTCCGCATTTTTCCAGTGCGTCAGCGCCTCCTCAAATTTCGCCTTATCGAACTCCACCCACTGCCCCTTCACGCGCACCAGCCCCGACTCGCCCGTCCGCAGCGCCCGCAACTCCTCGGCCGTCAGCGTCTCTCCGTCAAGCATCGTCTCGACCTGAAAATCGAGCAGCGCGTCCACGCCCACCCGGCTGGGGGCACCCTCGCCGATCCGCACGCTGACCATCGGCCGTGATGGATTTTTGCGCTTCCACCAGTCCGGCACGCGCACGACGATGCCGCTCTCTTCCAGCGTCGGCACCTCGCGCAGAAAGTGGTAGGCGTCCGTCGCGGTCCATTTCTGCGCCTCATACAGCCGCCGACTTTCGACCAGCTCCTTCGCCCAGGCGCTTTTCTCGGCCGCCCGCTGCACCGGCGTGAGCAGGGACACCAGCGCCTGGCGATCCTTCGCGAGGGCGTGTTCCTCCAGGGCGTTTTTCAGCGGCGAATGCTGGACCTGGCCGCTGCTCGAGACGCGCTGCGTGTAGGTCGCCATGAACGCAAAGGGCCTCGCGGGGTCACGCTTGTTTTCCGCCAAGTGAAACGTCACCCGACCGACCAGCCGCCACACCGGATGCTTTTCCCGCAGCCATGCCGCCGCCGCGCCGCCATGCTGCGCGATCTCGCCGCGAACTTCCGCTTCGACCTCGCCCCACAGCCGCTGCAGCACCTCGCCATTGAGATATTCCTGCCCGAGCAGCGGCGGTGCCCCCATCGCCCAGAACGCCAGCTCCTCCGCCCCCGGCAGGGCCACCTCGGGTATTCCCTCGCCCGCCGCCCCGGCCTGCCGACTCAGTGCCGTGAAATACCGCCGCCCGACCCCGCGCAGAAAATCCCACTCCGCCGGCAACGCCGCCTGCAGCTCTTCGGTCGCCAGATGCACGATCCCCGCCGCGGTGCCCTTCTCAAACGCCCGCCTCACCCGCGCCGGGGCATCCCATCCGCCATCCCCCTGCTCCACATGCACCCGCCCCCGCGGCGACACCGCCACCCGCAGCCCCTGGGGTTGCTCCGCACCTGTCAAACTTCCGGCCATCATCGCAGCCATTCTAACCGCCCAGCCCGCTCCGGAGGCAATCGCCGCCGCCCGCGGCCGTTACTCTGTGCACCTCCATGCCACCTGTCCGGGAGCCCACTGATGTCGTTGCGACCCTTCTCCCGCCTCGCCCTCACGCTTGCCGTCGCCGTCGCCGCCTTGCCATTCTCCGCCCGCGCCATGACGCCCGAGGAACGCCGCGCCTACCGCGAACATCTCGTCGCCACCCTGCCGGATGTTCCCGCCTTCGATGACTGGATCCAGCGCACCGACGAATTGCCCCCCGATTTCGATGCGCTTCCGCGGCACAATCTCCTGCCCGAGCCCATGACGTTTTTCGGTGGCCACCCCGTCAAAACTGCCGACGAGTGGGCCAAACGCCGCAGCGAAATCCTCGACCTTTACCAGCAATACGTCTGGGGCAAAATCCCGCCCCACGCCGCCATCACCTCCGCCGACGTCACCGACACTCCCGGCAAAGGCGACACCGGCGGCGACTACCTCACGCGCTCCGTCGTCCTCCACTGCGGCCCCGACGGCAAAGCCACCCTCCACATGACCCTCATCATCCCCGGCGGCCCCGGCCCCTTCCCCGTCGTCATGGGCCCCACCATCGTCGGCGGCTTCGGCAACATGGCCCCCACGCTCCTCCGCCGCGGCTACATCACCGCCTCCTACGCCGGCAGCGATTTCGAGGACGACTCCAAAGCCATGGCCGTCCTCTATCCCGATACGCAGGACCTCGGCGCCCTGCCCCGCCGCGCCTGGGCCGCCTCCACCGCACTCGATTACGTGCTCACGCTTCCCCAGGTCCAGAAAAACCAGGTCGCCGAGTACGGCTACTCGCGCGACGGCAAGCAGGCCACGATTGCCGCGGCCCTCGACCCTCGCTTCTCCGCCCTGATCTGCGGTTCCGCCGGCATCGGCGGCCCCCTGGCCTTCCGCAACGCCGGCGAACGCAACCAGGCCGAATCCATCCAGTCCTCCTCCCTCATATTCCCCGACTGGTTCCATCCCCGCCTCCGCTTCTTCGCCGGCCGCGAAGACCGCCTTCCCGTGGATGGCAACCGCCTCCTCGCCGCCATCGCCCCGCGCCCCGTCTTCATGGTCTCCGGCTACAACGACGAAGTTTCCAACGACTGGGGCGATGAGCAGTCGATTCA
>CALCHA010000586.1 GCA_937901265.1 uncultured Phycisphaerales bacterium | reverse complement strand
CCATAGCGCGGAGATCCGTTGATGGCCGCCGCCCCCGATACCACCATCAACGTCCGCAGGCAGGTCCACAAAACTCGCGCATAATCAATCCCCGGCGGAAAAAGTGTCGCCGATCCCACCGCGAATCCCAACGCCGTCGTCACGATCACCATGCCGTTGAGCCGAATCTTGCCCAGCGTCATGTAGTCCTGAAAAAGCGAAGGCCGTGTCACGATGCTCGGAGGGGCGATGGTCGGGGCGTCGGGCATGGGCTTGAAAATCTCCTCGGTCCGCCTGCTTGCATCCGCTATTCACCGAGCCCTACACTGACAGGTTCGGGGGCGGACCATGAACCGTGCATGATACAAGAGATGCGTATGACGTTACAAACAACGACGACCCGTGAATCCGTGGTGGAATATCGAGGGACCCCGCTCGACCCGCCCTGTCCCGTGCGACTCCGTGGCGGCGATGTCCTCGCCTCCGGCTTCGGTATGACCGTCGCCGTCTGGATCACCGCCTACATCTGCCGCATGCCCGTCGTCAACGCCCCTGGCCACTTCACCGTCGCTGCCATGCTCGCGGTGTTGCTGATCAGCGGCTTCTTCGTCGGCCGCTTCTCCCCGCGCGGGTTCCGCGGTGCCCTCATGGCCGGAGCACTCTCCGGACTCCTCGACATCCTCATCCTCGGCTCGCTTATCCATGACTACGTCGCCTCCCACCAGGAAGGCCTCGTCCCCTCCGCCACCCTCTGGTTCACCGGCTCCATCTTCACCAGCGCTCTCGCTGCCGGTGCCGGCGGCCTCGTCGGACGCTTTTTCCCCAGCCCCCGCCGCGCCGACGTCGCCTGGTCCGCCCTCTTCGCTTTCGTCCTCGCCGCCGCCACCCTCCCGCTGATCACCTTCGGCGGCCTCGTCACCGCCTTCCACGCCGGCCTCGCCGTGCCCGACTGGCCCCAGAGCTACGGCTACAACATGTTCCTCTTCCCCCTCTCCATGATGCAAAAAAATGAGGGCAACTTCTATGAACACGCGCACCGTCTCATGGGAGCCCTCGTCGGCCTCACCAGCCTTGCGCTTGCCATCTACCTGACCATGGCCGACCGCCGTTGGTGGATCAAAACCCTCCCCTGGGTCATCGGCGTCTGCGTCGCCATCCAGGCCGTCCTCGGCGGCACCCGCGTGACCGAAAGATCCACCGCTCTGGCGATCGCCCACGGCGTCTTCGCGCAGCTCGTCTTCGCCGCGATGGCCGCTCAGGTCGCCGTCAACATGCGCGGTTTCCGCAAGCTCCGCCCGCCCCCCACCGAAGGCGCCGCCGCCGATCGCACCTTCACCCTCCTCCTCACCAGTTTGCTGGTCGTCCAGCTCATCGTCGGGGCCTTCGTCCGCCATGAGGATGCCGGCATCTTCACCCACATCACCATCGCCGCGCTCGTGCTCCTCGCGGCCCTCACCGCCGCCGCCCGCGCCTGGGGCCTCCATGCCGACCGCCGGCCGATCTACCGCGCCGGGCTCGCGATCGTCTGCCTCGTCATCCTGCAAATCTGTCTGGGCATCATCGCCCTGCTCTTCCGCTCAGGCCCCAAAGGTTCCCCCACCACCGCCAGCGCCCTGCTCACCACCGCCCACCAGGCCAACGGCGCGCTGCTGCTCGCGGTCTCCGTGGTCCTCACCGTCTGGACCTGGCGATTGCTCCGGGTGGCCCCCAACCCCGCATAAATGGCGCAGCAAAGGCCCCGCGAACACGCGCCGCCAACCCGCGGACACGCGCCGCCAAGTGGCTCGCCGCAGGGCCTTCTGGTACACTTTTCACAGTCGCCGACTCACCGTCGCCAACGACCCTTGCCGATGTAGCTCAATGGCAGAGCAACGGTTTTGTAAACCGTAGGTTGCGAGTTCGACTCTCGCCGTCGGCCGTCGGGAAGGGGGGAAATTGATCCGCTTGCCCAACGCCTTCGCACGCTTTACTTCGCGAGTTCCTCGAGTTGCCGATGCGCGTCCCGTTTGCCCATCGCGCGCACCCCGGAAAGCGCCGCCATGATTTTCTGCCGCGGCTTGGCCTTGCCCGCTTCCCAATTGTAAATCGTCAGCCCCGAAACCCCGACCAGGCGGCCATAATCCCGCGCCGACAAGCCCAGCTTGTTGCGATGCGTCCGCAATCCATCCGCGCGAAACCGTTGCATTTCCGTGCCGCCACCCGACGGTGCGCTGGCCGGGCCGGAACGCTCCAGCGAGGCAATCCGTCCTGCCAGGGACTTAATGGCGCGCTTGAGTGCCGCAATGTCCCGGCGATGCTGCGAGCTGGCCTTTTTCGTCTTGGAAACCTGGTCATTAACTTCGCGTCGCGCCTGCTTGCGGATGTGTGCATTGAGAGCCGGTAGAACCGTTGACATGCCGCCAATCTCCAGAAAAAAAGGATATTACCACGTCTCGATTCTCCCATGGTACGCCCCTTGCCAAGCCATTACCAGAGAGACGCATGAAAGAATTGTGCATACCTTCGCATCAGACCCGCTGGCTGAAATATTCGCCCGAGGCACTTTCGCTCTATACAATCACCCGTGCCTCCACGCCAACAATGAGGAACCGCCGCCATGACCATCGCCGATCCAGCCCCGCCCCCATCCCCTCCCGCCCCGCATCCTGCGCCGCCTGAAACCACGCGCCCAGCCGAGCGCAACCGCAAAGTTCAGCGGATCGTCATCCTCGGCGGCGGCTTCGGCGGCGTCTATACAGCGCTCAACCTCGAAAAGATTTTTCGCCGCAACGAGGGTGTCGAGATCACCCTCATCTCGCGCGATAACTACTTTCTTATGACCCCATTTCTCTTCGAGGCCGGCAGCGGCGTGCTGGAACCCCGCCATGCCGTCAGCCCCATTCGCATGATGTTCAGCCGTGCCCGCTTTGTCGATGCCGAAGTGGAACGCATCGATTTCAACGCCCGCAAGGTCCATGCACGCCACACCCCCGATAATTTTGAATATGACGTCGAATATGATCAACTCGTCATCGCCCTCGGCGGTATCACCAACCGCTCCCTCATCCCCGGCAGCGAAAAAGCCTTCGGCTTCAAAACCCTTGGCGATGCCATCTTCCTGCGCAACAAAATCATCGACCTTCTCGAACAGGCCGACGTGGAGGAAGACGTCGACCGCCGGCGAAAACTTCTGACGCTCGTCATCATCGGCGGCGGGCTGGTGGGCGTGGAACTCATGGGCGAGATGACCGAATTCGTCCACAACCTTCTCCGCAGCTACCCGCGCATTCCACGCGAGCTGGTGCGCTTCGTCCTTATCGAAGCACACAACCGCATCATGCCCGAAATGGAGGAATCCCTCGCCGCCTACGCCACCGATGTCCTCTGGAAACGCGGCGTCAGCTTCCTCACCGGCGTCCGCGTCAAAGCCATTGAAGAGGGCAAGGTTGTCCTGCCCGAGGGCGTCGAGCCGGCCACCATCGATGCCGAGACCATCATTCTCACCGCCGGCCTCACCGCCAACCCCCTGCTCGAAAAGCTGCCCCTGGAAAAGGCCAAAAATGGCCGCGTGGTCGTTGATGGATCCATGCGCACCAGCTCTCATCACGAAGTTTGGGCCCTCGGCGATTGCGCCGCTATCCCCGATAAAAATGGCAATCCCTACCCCCCCCTCGCCCAGCACGCCCTGCGCGAGGCCCGGGTGCTCGCTCGCAACATCGCTGCCGTCGTCCGCGGCGGCCGCGATGCGAAAATTGAAAAATTCGACTACGAAACCATGGGCATGCTCGCCTCCCTCGGACGTTTTCGCGGCGTCGGACGCGTCGGCAGCTTCAAAATCCGCGGCTTCCTCGCATGGTGGGTCTGGCGCTCCTACTACCTCCTCCAGATGCCCCGCTGGGAACGCAAAATTCGCGTCGTCCTCGATTGGACCATCGCCCTCTTCTTCCGCAACGATGTCGTCAAACTCGACCTCTTCGGCGAAACCCACCCCACCCGCAAATCCCCATGCCCGCCGCAGACGCCGGTGGCGGGCGTCCAGCAGGTCGATTAAAACTCCCCTCGTCGGCAACTTGCACATGGAGACGTTATGGCTATCCCGCGGGTGACCACTGTCAACGGTTTGAACGCTGTCGAAGTTCAAGGGGCTGCCGCACAGGGAACGATCTACCTGCATGGTGCCCATGTGGCGTCGTGGCGACCCGCCGGGGCACCCCGAGACATCCTTTGGATGAGCGCAAAATCCCACTTCGCCTCGGGAAAACCCATTCGCGGCGGCGTCCCCATCTGCTTCCCCTGGTTCGGTGCTAAAAAAAATGAACCCGCCGCGCCCGCCCACGGCTTCGCCCGCCTCAAAGAGTGGACCCTCGACGCCGTCGAGGAAGCGCCCGACGGTGCCACCACCGTCACCCTCTCCCTCGCCGCTGACCCTGCCACGCGCCTGCTCTGGCCGCACGAATTTGCCCTCCGCATGGCCGTCACCTTCGGCAGCACCCTGACCATGGAACTCACCGTCACCAACACCGGCCCCGTCGAGTGGACCGCCGAAGAGGCCCTCCATTCCTATTTCTCCGTCGGCGATGCCCGCGTCGTTACTATTCGGGGCCTCGAAGGCGGGCGCTTCATCGACAAAACCGACGCCATGATGGAAAAGACCCAGGAAGGCCCCATCCGCATTACCGCTGAAACCGACCGCGTCTACCTCGATGCCCGCGGGGCCGTGGTCGTCGAGAATGCGGCGGGACGAACCCTGCGCATCGCCAAGGACCATTCCGCCGACACCGTCATCTGGAATCCCTGGATCGCCAAGGCCAAGGCCATGGCCGACTTCGGCGATGACGAATGGCCCGAAATGCTCTGCGTGGAAACCTGCAATGTCGCCGCCAGCGCCCTCCGGCTCTCCGCCGGACAATCCCACACCATGCGCGCCCGCGTGTCCCTGGAATAAACCCCGATCCCCCACCTGTCCCCGTTACTCACCGGTGGGCACCTCGCTGACCACCGGCGCGATTACCGCCCGCGCGCCAGGCCCACCGAATCGTTTCCCACGCCCCCACAATGCCACGAATCCGCAGCACAACCACATATACCCTAAGCCCCACGCCGGCGACACCGGGCTATCACTCCCCC
>CALCHA010000585.1 GCA_937901265.1 uncultured Phycisphaerales bacterium | reverse complement strand
CCAGGGCCTTGGCCCAGGCGCGGACGCAGGCCGCGACATCGCGCGCACGGTCCTTCTCACGCAGGCCGACATCTTTCACAAAGGCCCAGCCCTCCAAAACTCCAAGGACATGCTGGGCGAAGGCCTCCTCACCGCCGAGGGCGACACCCACAAAGCCCAGCGCCGCCTGATGACACCCGCGTTCCACGCCCGCCACGTCGAGTCTTACGCCCCCGCCATCGTCGCCTGCGCCCAGCGAACCCTCGCCGAACTGCGCGCCGCGACGTCGCCCGTCGACATCCGCCCCTTCATCTCGCGCCTCACGCTGCGCATCGCCGTTCAGACCCTCTTCGGCCTCGACGCCTCCGGCCTGCATGACCGCGACACCGATCTCGTCGGCCAGGCCATGCACACCCTCATGTCCAACTACCACCGCACGGTCGTTCCCTGGGGCCGCCTGCTCAACGCCCTGCCTCTGCCTTCGACCCGGCGCATTGCCAAAGCCCGCGGCGATCTGTTTTCACTCATCGACCGCATGATCGACGAACGCCGCCGCGCGCATCAGGCCGGCGCTCCCGCCGACGATCTGCTCTCCACGCTTATCGCCGCCACCGACGCCCCCGCGGAGTGCCCCCACGCCGGAAAGCCGCCGGTGCGCCTCACCGATCAGCAACTGCGCGATCAAGCCATCACCCTGCTCACCGCCGGCCACGAAACCACGGCCAACGCCCTCACCTTCACGCTCTTTTTGCTGGCGACCCATCCCGCCGAACAGGAAAAGCTCAGCGCCGAAGTCGCCGCCCTTCTCGGCGGCCGCCCGCCGACGCTTCCCGACCTCGAACGCCTGCCTTCCACCCACCACGTCATCGCCGAATCCCTTCGCCTTTACCCACCCGCCTGGACCCTCGGCCGCCAGAACCAGCGGCCGCTCACCCTCGGCGGATTCTCCATTCCTCGCAAGTCCACGCTGCTCATCCCGCAATGGACCCTGCACCGCGACCCGCGCTTCTTCCCTGATCCGCGCGCCTTTCGCCCCGTCCGCTGGAGCGCCCCAACGCACCCGCGCTTCGCCTACCTGCCCTTTTCCACCGGTCCGCGCAACTGCATCGGCGAGGCCTTCGCCTGGCTCGAGATGCAGCTGGTCCTCGCCTGCATCGTGCAGGACTTCGCCATCACGCTGTCCCCGCAGTCGCCCTCCCTGAAGCTCCATCCCGCGATCACCTTGCGCCCCGCAACCCCGATTTTGCTCTCGCTATCGCCGCGGCGGGATTCGTCCCCCGCTGATGAACGCACATCCCCATAAAAACGTTTAGCCGGCGGGCTCGCCCGCCGTTTCGCTCGACCGGTTCTCGTGACCTCGCCCTCACGCCGCTTGGCGTTTCCCAAGCGCTCGCCCACAATGCCACCATTCGCTCTCTCCTCCCAAGGAGTCCCCGTGGCCAAAGCCCTGCCAACCGCCATCGCCATCGGCGCTGTCCTGCTCGTCGGCGGCGGCATTCTTTACACCTACACCCAGCACCGCGCCCAGGACCAGGCCGATCGCCGGCAGCGCGAGACCGATCAAAAAATCGCCGACCTTCAGCAGCAACTCAATGCCCGCGCCCTGCCCCCCCTCACCGATTTTGTTGAGCCGGCCGCTTCTCAGCCCGCCACCGACGCCCCCTCTTTCCTTCGCATCCAGCGGCTCACCTCCCAGGTCATCCAGGAGGGTGCCCAGCGCCTGGCGACGCGCAGGCCCATCGATGCCGATGTCGCTGTCCGCATCTACCAGGAGGGCATCGATCGCGTCGATCCGCAAAACCCGACGTTTTACGTCGGCCTGGGTCATGCGAACCTAGTGCTGGGCAAGTATCAGCCCGCCCTCGACGCCCTCAAAAAAGCGCACGACCTCGCCCCCACCTGGGCGGAGCCCTTCGCCTCCGAGGGCTGGGCTTACTGGAACCTCAAGCAGTTTCCCCAGGCCAAACAGGCGTGGGAGCAGGCGGTGACGCTCGATCCCAAGTCGATCGAGGCATGGTCGGGCCTCTCCTGGGTCTACCTGGCGCTGCGGCAGCGCGACGAAGCGCTAAAGGGTTTCAACCTGCTGATTTTTTCCGGTATCGCCGACAACGACTGGGTCATGGGCCGCAACCTCGCCGCGGGCAGCAACTTCGACTTGAAGCAGATCCGCGTCAATTTCCCCACCATGCCCGACCCCGCCGCCTTCAGCCCCCCGGCGGCCACCGCCCCGTGACCCGCGAAAGCCGACCGCCGTCGCGCACGTGCGTCGCGGCGTTTCACCCCGCCGCCTCGCCCTCCCGCCCGAACAGAAAGCTCATGATCAACATGAAACAGGAACAGACGGCGAAGACCGCGCAAATCTGAAACCCGATGGTCAGGTAGTCATGCGCCTGCTGCGACAGATGCATCACGTGGTTGTAGAGAAACGCGGCGACCGTCAGCCCGCCGGTGATCCCGAGCACCCGCAGCGACCGCGGCCGCAGCGCCCGCCACCGAGCGGCGACTTCCTCCTCCGAAAGGGTGGCGTACTGTTTCTTGAGCTGGCGTCCCTGGCGTTTCATCGTGTCACTCCGCTGCGTTGTTGTTCCAGACGACCCCGCCCCTCCCCGAAAAGCCGGCCGGACCTGTCGGCCCGGCCGGCCTGCAAGCTGCGGAACACTCACACCTTGGCCGTCGCGTAGCCGACGCTCGCCACCGACTGCGTGGTCTTGAGCTCGAAGTCCGGGTAGGCCAGAGCGCCCACTTCGGGGATGTCGCAACCTTGGATTTCCACCTCGCGGCTGACCCGCATGGGAATGATCAGGTTGGTCAGCTTGAAAAGAACGAAGGAGATCACGCCGCCGGTGACGATGCAGGTGAGTGCACCGATGGCCTGCGCCCCAAGCTGGCCCCAGGCAAAGCTGGAGAACCAGGGCACGTCCTTGACCACCGAGCCGATGGGCATCAGGCCCAGGAGCTGGTTGGCCGGTCCGTCGGCGGTGACCGAGTTCCAGCCGCCGCCATATTCCCCCGTGGAGAACAGGCCGACGCACAGCACGCCGAAGAGCCCATTGACGCCATGCACCGAGATTGCCCCGACCGGGTCATCGATGCCCATGTTGTCCCAGAAGAAGACGCTGTAGACCACGATGACACCGGCGAGCAGGCCGATGATCACCGAGCCCAGCGGGCTGACAAAGCCCGACGGAGCCGTGATCGCGACCAGGCCGGCGAGCATGCCGTTGCACATCATCGAGGGATCAGGCTTCTTGAACTTGATCATCATCACGACCATGGCCGAGAGGGCGGCAGCGACACCGGCGAGCATCGTGTTGACCACGACCATCGAGATGCGCAGATCGGTGCCGGCGAGCGTGGAGCCGGGGTTGAAGCCGAACCACCCAAAGGCCAGCACGAACGTGCCGCCCATGACCATGGGCAGATCGTGACCGGGAATGGCCTGCGGCTTGCCGTTGATGAACTTGCCGATGCGCGGTCCGATGAGCACGGCACCCACGAGGCCGATGATGCCGCCCATGAGGTGGACGACGCCCGAGCCCGCGAAGTCGACATACCCGTGCCCGAGGTGCGCCAGCGGTCCGAGCTGGGCGAGCCATCCGCCGCCCCAGGCCCAGTTGGCGAAGAGGCAGTAGGGCAGAGCGACCCACAGGCCGTAGAGGCAGAAGTTGCCCCAGCCCCAGCGTTCGCACATGGTGCCGGTGGGGATGGTTGCGGTGGTGTCCATGAACACCATCATGAAGAAGAACAAGCCCAGGACCGCGGTGCTCGAACAGCCCGCCAGGAAGAAGCCATAGGTGCCAAAGAGCTGCCAGTGACCCAGGAAAAAACCGTGGACCAGCACGCCGGTATCCGGTCCCAGGGAGCTGACCCAGCCCGGGCCGACCGGGGCACTGAACCAGTTGCCCCAGCCCAGCGCAAAGCCGTAGGCCCAGAACGAGATGCACCCCAGCGGGTAGATCATCATGTTCATGGCGTAGGTGTGGGCGGCATTTTTGGCGCGCGTCAGGCCGGTCTCGACCATGGCAAAGCCGAACTGCATGAACATGACCAGAAAGCCCGTGATCAGCACCCAGATCATATTGATCGAGTACACGTTGTGGGTGATGCGGGCGTAGAGGTCTTCGTTGGTCATCTTGGAGGGCACGTCTCCCTTGCCGTCGCCGGCCGGGGCGGCCACAACGCCGGCGTTGCCGCCGGTGGGGTCCTGCGCCGAAACGTTGAAGTACGCCGGCAGGACCGGTGCGGCCTCGCTCGCCGGTGCGGCGCTGGCGGTCAAAGCCAAGGCGGAGGGGGTGGCCGCGCCCGCCGTCGCCGGGGCGCTGCTTTGCGCCCAGGTCACGAGGGGTACCACCAGCAACGCAATCAGCAGGGCAATCGCCGTTGCTTTCATACGCCGCACCAGGCCGAACTTCGGCTTGCGCTGCCACAGTCTTGGACGTGGGGTCTTCACTCGAAGGCTCCTTATCTCGTCACCACCGAAAAGTACCTTCCTGCGGCCTGCGTGCGGGGGATCACGAAGGCGCCATCAACATCGAGCCCACTGCGTCTGCGCGGTGGGCTCTCCCATGCTTGGGTCGCGTTGCCCATAACAAAAGCAGTGCCGATGGGATTGCGAGCACCTGCATGTAGATTGCCATGTGATGGCGTAAAGGCATTAACAGCAAGTAGAAATGATTGTTTTAGAGAATGATAATTCTCGGGGATTGCTCGTGAGACATGCGAAAGCTCAGCGGCTCGCCTGTTCGCACTGCCTTTTGTTTAGGCTGTGTGGCTGGCGGTTCTCTATCGGATTTTAGGACTGCTTATAAACTGAGCAGATAACGTTTTGGTGAGGTTTGCACTAACCCGAATATTTCACCGCCGAGCTGATGAAAGTTTTTGTATCGCTTGAAC
>CALCHA010000584.1 GCA_937901265.1 uncultured Phycisphaerales bacterium | reverse complement strand
ACCTCCGGGTTATGAGCCCGACGAGCTACCAGGCTGCTCTACCCCGCGATGTAGAACAACCATCCTCGCCGATCCGCCCCACAAAGTCAAGGTTCTTCCTTTCTTTTGTCGCTCCTCAAAATTGCCTCGCCCCGGTCTCGCGGTGCCGACGCGGGCCGCTATAATCGATCTGATTTTCTTTTTCTCCCGGCGATTGCCGCGCAATCCCGCATGCACCGGAGTGCTCCCCCCGATGGCAAATCCCCTCGCAAAACTGGCTCTCGAAGATGGTACGATTTTCACCGGCACCGCCTTCGGCGCCACCGCGACAAACACCGGCGAGGTCGTCTTCAACACGTCCCTCGTCGGCTATCAGGAAATCCTGACCGATCCCTCCTACAAGGGGCAGATCGTCACGATGACCTACCCTCAGATCGGGAACTACGGCATCGCCGACCAGATGGACTACGAATCGTCGCGGCCACAGGTGGAGGGCTTCATCGTCAAGGAGCTCTCGCCGATCGACTCAAATTTTCGCTCGGTGGAGACCCTGGATGCCTACCTCAAACGCTTCGACGTGCCCGGAATTGCCGGGATCGATACGCGGGCACTCGTGCGGAAGCTGCGCATTCAGGGGGCGATGAAGGGCGTGCTCTGCACCGATCCTGCAGTCGTCAACGACGATGCCGAGCTGGTCCGGCGAGCCAATGCCTGGCCGGGGCTGGTGGGGATCGATCTCGTGAAAGTGGTGTCCCCTGCGAAGCCCTATCTATGGGATCAGTCCAAGGGCGACTGGGCACAGTTCGGCGATCATCACGGTGAAAGTTCCTGCGATATCGTGGCGGTCGACTGCGGCATGAAGCACAACATTCTCCGCAATCTCACGCAGTCCGGCTGCCGCGTCACCGTCGTGCCCGCGGCCACCTCCGCAGAGGAAATCCTGGCGCTCAATCCCGACGGCATCTTCGTGAGCAACGGGCCTGGCGACCCCGAGCCCATTGAGTATGTCCAGCGGGCCCTCACCACCCTCATCGGTAAAAAGCCCATATTCGGCATTTGCCTCGGCCACCAGTTGCTGGCCCTGGCCATGGGGGCATCCACCTACAAGCTCAAGTTCGGCCATCGCGGCGGCAACCAGCCGGTGCAGAACATCGACACCCGCAAGGTCGAAATCACCAGCCAGAACCACGGCTTCGCGGTCGATCTCGACTCCCTGCGACAGCGCGGCGGCCAGCCCACCCACATCAACCTCAACGACAACACCCTGGAAGGTTTTCGGCACGCCACCGAGCCCGTGTTCGCCGTGCAATACCACCCCGAGGCCTCGCCCGGGCCACACGACGCGACCTACCTCTTCGACTGCTTCCGTGAAATGATCCGCACCGGAACCAGCCCCACCGCCGAGCAGATGAATGAAGCGCAGAAACGCCGCAATGCTGTGGGCCAGCAACTATCCACCTGAAACGCCCGGCATCGAAGCAACCGCTTGAGCCGCGCCACCAGTCACCGATGACGGGACCCACATGATCGGCGGCATCCTCTGCGGGCTCAGCTCAGCATTCTCGCAATCCTTTTCCTACCTCTTCACCCGCCACTTTGTCCATACCCGTGGGCCGGGGGCGAGCCGCGATCTCTTTATCCTCGGCCACCTCTGGATGGGCCTCTTCGGCGGCATTGGCCTGCTCTTTCTGTGGCCGGCGCATGCCCACCTGCTCCTCGATTGGCCCGTGCTCTGGCCGCTGCTGGGAACCTCCCTCTTCTACCTCTCTGGACAGGCGGGCCTTACCTATGCCCTGCGCTATGCAGAGGCCTCGCGGGTCACCCCCCTCCTCGGCCTGAAAGTGATGCTCCAGACGCTCGTCATACTCGCCTTCGGAATGCCCAGCGGCGCCGTCGGCGACCGCTTTCTCACCGCCTTTCAATGGCTGGCCGTCGCGCTCTGCTGCGTGGGGGCCATTTCCCTCAACTACAGCGGCGGTCGCATGCACCCGCGAGCTCTCGCTGGCACCACCTGGGCGCTCTTCAACTTCGTCCTGTCCGATTACCACATCGCCCTGCTTGTCGCCGCCCTGATCAAACATGGCGGCCTCCCCATCGGCCACGCCGCACCGCTGGGGGCCTGCCTGCAATACGCCACCAGCGGCCTTATCGCCCTGCCCCTGCTCGCCCTCGTGCATGATCGCTCCGCCCGTACCTTCCGTGCCGCGGCCCCTTTTGCCATCACCTGGTTCGGCGCCATGCTCTTTCTCTTCGCCACCATCGGCATGGTCGGCGTCATCCTCGGGACCATCCTGCAATCGACGCGCGGCGTCATGACGATTCTCATCGCCTCCGCCGCCGCACGGCTGGGACAGGTGCACATCGAACCCCTCCACGGGCGCGGCGTCGTCCTGCGGCGAATCGCCGCCGGATCGCTCATGTTCGCCGCCGTAACTTTATACGTGATTAAGGACCCGCGAAGCATTAAACTCTCTGACGGAGCCGGGGAAGGATTGCGAGGCGTGCCGTGGTCTCATCGAATTACCATCTGCTGCTCACCAGCCGATTCGTGTGCGAAAACTGCCTGACGCGGTTTTTCACCCCCCACGCGCAGTGTCCGGCCTGCCTGGTCTGGGACCGGATTCGGCCGCTGACCGAATCACTCATCGACGTTGCCGACAACGACGAGGAACTGCGCAACATCATCGCGCGAGGACAACAGGTCCTGCCGGCGGAACCCACGACCGAAGAATTCACCGACCTCGCCGCCGCCATCGCCGCGCTGCCGCCCGAAGCGCTCGCGGAGTTGGAGCTGCTGGAACACGGGGAGGACGCGCCGCCATAAACGACCGCCGCAGCGCTATGCGGAGGGCGACTCTCGCGCGGCTGTTCCGATGTCGCCCTGCCGCGCGTAGCGCCGGACGAACTCGCGCGGCGAGACCCCCACCACGCGGCGGAACGTACGCGAGAACTGAAAGGGATCGGAGAACCCCAGCGCCGCCGCCACCGTCCGCACCATCGCCCCGGGTGCCTGCAGACGTTCCACCCCCTCCCGCATCTTCAACCGCAACACATATTGCCACGGGCTCTGGTGGTCGTACCGCGAAAAGAGGCGGCAGACATACGCCGGATCGAGCCCGCAGCGATCCCCAATCTCCTCCAGCCCCCGCAAATGCACGTAGTGGCTTTCAATAAAATGGCGACAGCGCTGATACGTGCCGAAGGCCTCGGTGCCGACCGCCCCCAGCGGCACGGCGCTCTCCGCGATGCGCAGCAGCAAATGCTCGCCGAGGACCCCACAAATGCGATCCCGAAAGGGCGTCTCGCGCAAGCCGGCAATGATGAGCTCGTCGAAGAGATGCAGCACCTCCTCCGGAGCCGACGTCTGCACGATCTGACCGGGCTCCGGGCCCGGTGCACCCAGGAGCCGGCGCGCCTCCGCCCCGCTGAAGCCTGCGAAGTATTTCACCAGCGACCGGCCTGCAGTGCTGCGAATATCGTGCGCAACCCCCGGCCCATACGCGAAGATGGCCCCGGGCATCAGACGATGCGTACGGCCCTGGATTTCCAGAATCCCTTCCCCGCCAGCCACGAACTCGATCGCCAGATGGGGAAAGTCGCCACGGGAAATGCGATAGTCCGCGGCGCAGTGCTCGATCCCGGCACACAGCACCGCCACACGCCCGCGCGGTGGCGCGGCGGCATGCACATAAAACCGCCGCGCCTCGGTGATCTGTGAGGAAAAAAAATCAGGCTCCCCCGCAGCCCGCAACAACCGCCCCGAACGCGCAAAATCCGTCCCTTTGCGTCCTCGTGGCGCCTGGTTCTTCTTTGCATGCGCCATTGATCCCGCTCCGGCCAGGTCAAATATTGACAGGTCTCAGTCAATCCTAGCCATGGCCCTGCGCCGCCGCAAACGCGACACTGCCACTGAATCAGGAGCACCTCCCCATGCAGTATCGCCCCCTCGGCAACACCGGCCTGAACGTCTCCGTCCTCAGCTACGGAGCCTCGCCGCTCGGCTCCGTCTTCCGCGGCGTCGCCGAGCCCGACGGCATCCGCACCGTCCACACCGCCCTCGATATGGGCATCAACTTCATCGACGTCTCTCCCTACTACGGCCTCACCCGCGCGGAAACCGTCCTGGGAAAGGCCCTCGCCACCGTCGACCGCGACCGCTACTTCCTCGCCACCAAGGTCGGTCGCTACGGCCCCGAACCCAAGGACTTCGACTTCTCCGCCACCCGCGTCACCCACAGTGTCGACGAGTCCCTCGCCCGCCTCGGCGTTGACCACGTCGACATCATCCAATGCCACGATATCGAGTTCGCTGACCTCCACCAGATCATCGAGGAAACCCTCCCGGCACTGCGGCAGGTGGTCACGACAGGCAAAGCCCGCTTCGTCGGCATCACCGGTCTCCCCCTCGCTGTCTTCCACCGCGTGATCGATCACGCGCACGTCGACACCATCCTTTCCTATTGTCGCTATGCGATCAACGACACCTCGCTGGCGTCCGCCCTCCCTTACCTCCTGAAAAACGGCGTCGGTGTTATCAACGCCTCCCCCCTCTCGATGGGCCTGCTCAGCAACCGCGAACCCCCGACGTGGCATCCGGCACCCCCGGAAATTCGCGCCGCCTGCGCCAGGGCCGCCGCGCTCTGCCGGCAACGCGGGACCGACATCGCCCGCCTGGCCATCCAATTCGCCGTCGCTGAGCCGCGGATTGCCACCACCCTCGTCGGCACCGCCAGCCCCGAGAACATCGCCAACAACATCCGCTGGGCCGCCGAACCGCTCGACCTGGAACTCCTCGCCGACGTGCAAAAGATCCTCGCCCCCATCCACAACCACACCTGGCCCAGCGGCCGCCCCGAAAACAATGGACCTCTTCTGACTTCTCTCGTCTGAC
>CALCHA010000583.1 GCA_937901265.1 uncultured Phycisphaerales bacterium | reverse complement strand
CGGTTCGGCCGGCAGGTAAAGGCTCTCGATGGTGCGCTCGTCGCGACCCGACAACGTGGCCTGCGCCGAGCGGCCGGCGTCGAGCAGCAGCCGCACCAGCCCGAGCCGGGCCGGCAGCGGTGGCCCGTAAATTTTTGTGCCGGTGGCGCCGTCGTAGGAAAGCGCGAAGCGCACGCCGCGCGCACGCAACTGCGCCAGGCCTTCGACCAGTGCCTCGCGCGCGAGCTGGCGGTGGTAACGCCGGTCGCGCCCGATGCTGGTGCCGAGGTAGGGCGGGTCGAGATAAAGGCCGGGCTCGATGGTGACGCAGCGAAAGCCGCGGGATTTGATCATGTCGAGTTCGCGGTCCAGCAGCTCGGGCGTGATCTTGCCCTCCCAGCCCCAGTAGAGCGAGAGGCTGTATTCGGGCGGGGGGTCATGGAGGGCGGCGAGCAGGTCGGCGGCGAGCGGAGAGGTGAGTTCCCGCGAGACGCGGACACCGGGATCGGCGGCGCGGAGTGCGGTCGCCGTCGCGGCAGTAAGGAGCAGCGGCACGACCAGCGCGAGTCTCTTGTTCATGGGCATAGTCCTTGGAATCCGGCGGTCATTTTGTGGCGTTGTCCGGCGCGGGAATGATGTGGTGGGCGGGGAGCCACACGTCGAAAATTTCATGCTCGACCCCGGGCCAGGTGGCGGCGGTGAAGCCGTGGCTGGCGCCCTGAGCGAGGTAAATCTCCGCGTCGGCACCCTTCTCCTTGAGCTCCTTCACGAGGTCTTCGTTCTGCGCCACCGGCACGGTGTTGTCGCGCGAGCCCTGCACGGTCAGCAGCGGCGGCATGTCCTTGCGGGCATAGGTTTTCGGGCTGACGCGCGTGGCCAGGGCATCGCGGTCCGGCGTGTTTTCCGGCAGCCACTGCACAGCCCAGCTGGTTTTGCGTTTCAACAGGTCGTTCACGTCGGGCGGTCCGTAGCCGTTGACGATCGCGGCGATTTTGAAATCGGTGGGATTGGTGGGGCCAAGCTTGGCCTCCGGCGTGGCCATGCCGACCCACAGGGCGAGGTGGCCGCCGGCGGAAGCACCGGTAACGATGAAGCGAGTCTTGTCGACGTGGTAGTGGTCGGCGTGATCCCAGAACCACTTGGTGGCCTTGAGGGCATCCTCGCATGCCGCGGGGGCGATCGCGCCGCCGGGGTTGGCCATGCGGTATTCGACGTTGCAGACGATGAAGCCGTGATCGAGAAAGCGGTTATAAAACGAAGACATGGTGGCCTTGTCGGTGCGGATCCACCCGCCGCCGTGGAACATGACCACGCCTGGCAGGTCCTTCGTCGCGTCAGGTCCGCCACCCTTGGGGTAGATCATGTCGAGGGTCGTCTGGGTGTACTGGTCGTAGGGGATGTTGGCTTCGACGGTGTATTTTTTGTTGTCGACGCGCGAGACGGGCACATCCTTCTGCGTGGCCGCCGCGGCCACGGTAGCCCCGCCGCCGCGCTGCGCCTGCACCGGCGCGGAGCTGTCCATGGGGATGGCCGTCTGCGCCGTGCATACCACCACGCCCACCGCTCCCGCGATCGCGGCCAGCGCCGCCTGCCACAGTTTCATCATGTTTTCCTCGTGCAGAAAGTTACTTCGATTTTGCGGTTTCCACCGCGTAGACATGCTGCGCGCCGTCGAAGTTGCCGGTAAAGACCAGGAACTTGCCGTCGGGTGAAAAGGTGCCGTTGGGCTCCACGCCGTTCACCCCGCCGGAAGCGGGCGTCACGTAGTTGTGCTTTTTCATATTGACGAGATGTTCGTGGAGGAGCGTGCCGTCGGGCTGCACATGGAAGAGGTTCAGCCACATGCCGTCGGGCGCGAAGGCGACCTGCGCGTCATCGCCGCCGTCGGAGGAAAGCATCGTGCCGTCGGCGGAACGGTTGTAGTGCACACCCCACTGATTCTGAGGGATGGGATAGTCCGTTTCCTTCATGGTCGCAAGATCGACCCCGGCAACGAAGAAGTTCACCGAGCGCGGCTTCTGCAGGTCGAACCACACAGTCTTGCCGTCGGCGCCCCACCACTCGTGGCCGGCGATTTCCATGTCCATCGTGCGCTTGTGCATCAGCACCGGCTTGGGGTCGGCGTCGGCGACGTTGATCGTCCAGACGCGGTCCACCTCATGCCAGGTGCCTTCGTGGCAGAACATCAGCATGTGCGGATCCGTGGGGGAAAATTGCAGGTGATTCAGCCAGGCGTGGGCGTAGCCAAAACGTTTGACCTCGCCAGTCTTCACGTTGAGCGTGAAGAGACAGCGCGGCGGCCCTTCCACGGCCTGGGTAAGCTGGCGGGCAAGGCGGTTTTCCTTGTCCGCGCTCGAGCGGTTCATGGCGCTGAGCTCCTCGGGCTTCTTCCCCGGGAACATGCGCGTGTACTGATCCGGGGCAGGAATTTTGTCCGGCGGGGCGGCCTTGTTGTCGGGATCGGGGGCGTTGCTGATCACTCCGGCGAAAAGCGTGGCATCGCTGTTCACGCAGGCCAGCTGGAGCCCCTGCGGAATCTTCACCACTTCACGCGTCTTGTGGCCGTCACCCAAATCGGCGGCCATCACCGCGCCGGCCTGACGATCGATGTAGAAAACTTCGTTGGCGACGCGCGAGGTTTCCATCGCGTTGTGCCCGGGCACGACCAGCTCCGCCTTCTTCGAGGCGAGGTCGGCTTCCATGATCCCGGCGGGGCTGTTGAAGACCACCGTTTTACCGTCCGGGGAGTAGGCGTTGTAGTGGAAATAGAGGCTGCCGCTGCCGTTCTGCGTGGAGAGGCGATAAATCTTGTGACCGGTGTCGGCGTCGACCCATTCCTTGCGGAGCGAATCGGCCGGCGGACCGGCATCGGCGGCGGGGCCGCCCCCGCGTCGTCCGCCGCGGCGACCATTGCCGGCAGCCGGATCGGTGGGGGCGGTTTGCGCGAAGGCGGTCGCCCCCACAAGAGCAAGAAGTACGCTGTACGCAATTATTTTCCGCATTACCACGCTCCGCATGAGAGAATCAGGCGGCGAGCACCGGCAGATGCGCCGCAAAAACAGGGAGCGCGCGCCGAGCCATCGAAGTTCGCCATCCGTAGGATAACTCCCGCGGGCGCGTCCTATTGCGGGACAGTGGCTGGCGGGAAGTCACTTTTTGAAAGCGGCGGAAGCGGTTGCCTGGAAGACGCGGTGCATGTC
>CALCHA010000582.1 GCA_937901265.1 uncultured Phycisphaerales bacterium | reverse complement strand
CCCCCGTCAAACTGGTCACCATTTCTTCCTGGAACGACTGGCTCGAAGGGGCCTTGCTGCTCCCTGACGAAACCCACGGAGATTGCTACCTTGAAATGCTCAAGCGCGTGTTCGCCCGCGAGATCAACCCCGCCCGCGCTGCCAACCAGCGCAGCTCCGTCGGCCACGCCCCCCCGGCCGTCCCTCCGGTCAATTCCGGACGTCCGCCAGTCGGCTCACACTCGCCACCTGTGCCAGGTGCACGATGACCCGCGCCCGATTGATCCGCACCCCCAGTTCGCGGGTCTCCATCAGGTACAGTTCCTTGCCCGCACGGGAGTCGTTGATGTCATGCACGTCGGTGTCAATGAGCAGCAGGGCATTGGGCAGAATCCGCTCCAGCGTGCCGATGTAGATCAGCGGGCCCTGGGTGTCCAGCACGACAAGATGGCCCGTGAACTCCGCAAAAGGGTGGATATTCTGTGTGGCCGCGTCGTGAGCGGCGGACTGCGAATCCTGGCGGGCGTGAGTCATGGAGGTGCTCCTGAGGGTGCGGGGGTCGGGGCCTGCGGGCGGCTCGGGAATAATCCTTGAGAGGCACGCGGGCCGTGATTATAGTTCGGCAGCCCTGCGCGCGTGAAAGTTGCGTCCGCTCGGCCATGAGGAGTGATGATGAGGATTGCCAAGGGATGGAAAAGGGCGGCCTTTTCGCTGGCGGCGGCAGCGTCGCTCGCGGCTGGAGCCCTTTTCGCCGCCCCTGCCGGAGGCCTCGCCGGGCAACCCGCAGCCACCGCCAGCACCCCCGACACCGCCGCCGCCGCCTACCAGCGTGCCAAGGCGCTCTTCGACCAGGACGACTATACCGCCGCCATTGCCGAGGCCGACCGGGCCCTCGCGCTCAATCCCAGGCTCATGGAAGCCAAGATCCTCCGCCAGGTCAGCATGTCGCGCCTTGCCGCCGCCACGCAGGCCAACGCGACCACCGGCCCGGGAACGTCGCTGCCCCTGCTCACGCCCGAACAAATCAACAGCATTCGCCTCACCGAGCTGCGTGACGATGACACCGACCTGCAGGGGAGCATCGACCGCAAGACCCTGGAGCGGTTCTGGAATGAGGTGGCGAGGAAAGATGTGACGGCGCAGGACGCCCGCGCCGCCGAAGGAGCGTTTCTGAATCCCGCCAATCTCACCCGGCAGGTGCAGCGGATTCGCGCGTCCAACCTGCCGCAGTATATCGAGAAGATCAAGCTCACCAGCGATCCCGCGGACATGCTGCGGTTCAAGACCAACGTCCACCGGTTCGTGCTGGAAAACTGTGCCACCTCGGGTTGCCACGGTGGAGCGGGTGCGGGGAATTTTCGACTGGTGCGCCCGGCGATCGCCGTCACCCCCGCCATCCTCTACACCAACTTCTACATCCTGACGACCTACACCCGCGACAATGAACGCATGATCAACCGCGATGATCCGCGACGCAGTCTGCTGCTGCAGTATGCCTTGCCCAAATCCCTGGCAACGCTCCCCCATCCGGGCAGGGACGTGCGCAAACTACCCTCGGAAAAGACGCCCGAATTCACCGTGATTTCTGATTGGATCCGCGGCCTCGCCTTTCCCACCCCGGTGTACCACCTCCCCGGCATGGCACCCACGGCAGCAGCGACCGCACCGGCGACGGCCCCGGCGCGACGCTGAGCCTCACACGCCGATATCCTCGTTCCACAGGTCAGGCTTTTCCTTCACGAACGCGTCCATCAACGCAATGCAGCCGGCGTGTTTCAGGTTGATCAGCTCCACGCCCCGTGCCTTGAAAAGATCTTCCGCCCCAAGAAAATTCTGATTTTCGCCGATGATCACCCGCGGCACGCGGTACAGCAGCGTGGTGCCGGTGCACATGATGCAGGGCGAGAGCGAGGAGACCAGCGTCAGCGACGGCCAGTCGCGCCGCCGACCGGCGTTGCGCATGCAGACGACTTCCGCGTGGGCCGTCGGATCGCCGGTCTGCACCCGCAGATTGTGCCCGACGGCGAGGATCACGCCCTTGTGGTTGGCCAGCACCGACCCGATCGGCAGGCCGCCTTCCCGGTAACTCTTGAGCGCTTGTTCGTAGGCGGCTTCCATGAGCAGGGAATAGTCCATGGGGCGACTCCGGTAGGGGGGTGATGGTGGGGGGCCTCGCTCGCCGGAGGCAGTATATGCGGGCTTGATACGGAGGAAAAAGGGGGGGCTACCGAGGCAGGATCAGCGTGAGCGCCGGATCGGGCAGGGTGAGGGTGAGCGTCGTGGAGGTCGCCGCCAGCAGCTTTGCCATGCCGGCGGCGACGCGGCGAACGTGGCCGCGGTCGCCGGAGATCGGGCCTTCGTACGTGAGGTAGAGCCGGCGATGGTCCGGCAGGCGCAGGGCGGTGGGGGGGCGGTGAAGCCACGATTCCGGCGGCGTCAGGAGGCGCCAGGTGAGCAGTCGGCCGCCGGGAGTGGCGGGAAAATCGACCAGAAGATCAAAGTGATCGGGGACGGCTGCCTGCCCCGTGTGGTGGAGAAGGACGTAGGCGACGGCCAACGGCGGAGCATTCATGGCTTGCGGATTCATGGCCCGATGATACCATCGTCCTTCCGCCTCTTCGGAGAATGCTTCATGCGTCACACCCGCCTTCTGGCAACCGCCCTCGCCCTCGCTGGCCTGACCGCCTGCGCCCAGCCCCTTGAACGCTATCGCGACCAGGGGATCGCCCTCTACAACCAGGATCAGTATGGCGAATCCCTCACCGTCTTGAACAAGGCCCTCGCCCACGATCAGTCAGACCCTGAAGCGAACACCTACGCGGGGCTCATCCACTACCGGCAGGGGGAGTATGAGCAGGCCCTCTACCACTTTAAGGTCGCCCTGCAGTTCGATCCCTCGTCGGAGAGGGCCAAGAATGGCATCACCGCGACGCTCATCAAAATGGACCGTCCCGACCTCGCAATGGATTATCTCGAACGCGCCGCGGCGCTGTCGGCCAAGGTGAAAGACCCCCGTGCCTCCAACGGCGACGTGCGCCGCTTTTACCTGCACCCGGTCGATGAAAATCTTTTTCTGGGCCAGGCGGGCGACCGGGCACGCATCGCCAAGGCGTATGAGCTGTTGGGGGATTACGACAACGCGCTGATCTATTACAAACGGGCTCTGGACCTCTCCCCCAACGATGCCCCGGTCCTCCTCGCGATGGCCGTACTGTTTGAAAAAACCGGCAACCGGCAGGGAGCACGCGACGCCCTTGCGGCGGCGTACCGCGCGGATCCGCAGACGCCGGGGCTTACCGAGGCAATGACGCGGAATGGGCTGGCGATTTCCGATGTTCTGCCCGTGCCGACGGTTCGGGCACCGCTCGTTCCGGCCCCCACCCCCGCTCCCACCCCCGCTCCCGCTCCCTCCAACGCACCGGCTCAGTGAACGCCATGGCCCTTAGTCACACCTTCATCACCGGAATTACCGAGCAGCGCGACGGCCTCTACGCGCTGGCGGCGGCTCCTTTTGCCGCGCAGACCCCGCCCCTCCCCGCCGCCACCATCGCGGCCAAAGCCGAAGCCATCCTGGTCAAGGCGGCGCGGGAGGCTTTCGCCGCTTACGCCGCCGACGCGGCGATCGACCCGGTGGCGGCCATCCAAAAGCAACTTCCGCCCGCGCCGCCGGGCGCGACCGTTGCCCCCGTCGCCATGCCTGCCGATATCTGGGCGCGGCTGACCGGGGCCATTCAGGTGGATGCGGCGCAGTCGCTGGGGTCGCGGGCGCTGAATCCCGATTCGGTCCTGCTCTCGCCCGATCCGCTGCTGGCTCCCAAAAAGCAGTCGGGGCCGGATGATGATGCGTTCGACCTGTCGCCGCCGTCGCGGTTTCTGCTGGCGACGGCGATCGCGGTGTGCATCGGAATCGCGTTGACGATCTACATTGTCTCGCGCGGTTCCCCGCCGCCGCAGCCTTACCCGGTGCCCCCCGGGCCCTATGGGGTGCCCACGAGCGCCTCGGCACCGGCCTCGCAAGTGCCGCCGGGTACGCAGCCGCGATAAGACTCAGGAAGCCTCATGCAGCTGAGCGCTGGTGAGGCGCCAGACCCCCGAATTTTGATGATAGGTGAGGATTTCCCACGCATGGGCGCTGCGTCCATCGCAGGTGACGCGCACGCGCGTGATGCCGGCCTCGGATGCGGGGGTGATCGCGAGTTGCAGGCGGAAATCGGCAGCGGGCGTCGCAAGGTCGATGTTCCGTGCGGCGTTTCCGTGCGCCTGCAGTTCCTCGGCAGCGGCGAGGGTCGCCGCCATCAGCAGCTGCCGCTGCTGCGCGCCGATCGCCAGCATCCGCGTGCGGCGGGCTTGCGCGGCAAACGAAACAGTCAGCGCGGTCATCGTGCCGCCGATCACCGCCAGCATCAGGATGGCGAAAGTCATCGCTGTGCCGCGGCGGTTATGCGGACTCATTGGCCACCTCCCGCCACGGCGCTGGCGAGGGCGAGGGATTCGTCAAAGGTCACGAGCCGGCCTTCCGATCGGCCGCTGGAGTGGAAAGTCACCGTCAGCGTGCGGCCCTTCAACAGGAAGCTGACCGCGGGGATGCCGCGGGTGTACGCGCGGTCTTTGCCATCGTGGCGTTCCAGCTCAAAGCCTTCGCCGGGAAGGGTCTGGTGATCGATCGGCGCGGCGCTCCAGGTGATGGGGCGATCGTCGACGGTGAGCCGCAGGGCGCCGTCGGGGTCGATGGACAAGGCGGAAGCGTTCCAGACATCCTGCCGCAGGCGGTGCATGGCGGAATCAACGCGGGCGGTGAGGGCGGTCTGGCGCAGCGCGAAGGTCTCGGAGCGGTGGCTGAGAAGAATGGTCTCGCCACAGACGACCATGAAGACGGCGAGGATCGCCAAAGTGAAGAGGATCTCCATCAGCAGGAACCCGCGTGGCGGGCGGCGGCGCTGGGTCATGGGGCACCTCCCGGGGCGTGCGGCGCCAGCGTGATCAGGGAGGCCTGCCCGGCAGTGAGGCGCGCCCAGGCGTGGCCGGGAACGGCCGCAGGATCTGCGAGCCATTCGACGCGGACATCCGGCGGCACCGGCTGTCCCGCGGCAAGGGCATCGGCGGCCGCCTCGGCGTGGCGATAGGCCTCGCGGCGCTGCGACAGCACGCGCTCGCCCTTGCGCTGCTGCGCCACGGCAACGATCAACGTTGTCAGCAGCACGGTGATCAGCACCAGCCCAAACACGCTGTCCATCAGCAGAAACGCCCGCCGGCGGCGGAGAGGTTCGGTTTTCATAGCACCCCACTCCATTGCGGCTGCATCGTGGCGTTGATCAGGGTGACGATCGGCGAAATGAGGGCGTACGCGATGGTGCCGACGATCAGCGCGAGCAGCAGCGTGATGAAGGGTTCGGCGGCGTCGCCGAGGATCGCGGCGAGGCGGACGTGCCGAGCGCGGTAGTAGCGGCCGAGGAAATCGAAGGCATCGGGCAGGCCCGCATCGCGCACTTTGGCGGCATCCATGAAGCCTGCGACGGCGTCGGGAAGGCCGGCGGCGCGGGCGGCGTCGGAGGGATCGAGACCCGACCCGGCGAGGACCTGCCAGCGGGCAATTCGCTCGCGGAAGCGGCTGTTCATGTGCAGGGCGCGGGCCTGCGCCAGGGCGTCGGGCAGGGTGAGACCGGCACGGGTGGCGTCCGCAAGAAACTCGCAGATATCGCCCAGGGCGCGATCCCGCGCCAGCGTGCGCGCAATGGGCGTGTACCACACGAACATATCACGCACCCACGGGGCCGTGGTTCGCGGCCACCAGGGGGTGAAGATTTCACGCAGCGTGCGGCCAAGCACGCCCAGAAGCAGAAGAAACCCCAGCACCATGAACGCCACCAGAAGAATGCTCTGGTCGTTGACGATGTAGTCGGCGATCCCAAGCAGCGCGCGGGTGACGGGGGGCAATTGAACGCCGAAGTCCCGGAATATTTCCCGGAAC
>CALCHA010000581.1 GCA_937901265.1 uncultured Phycisphaerales bacterium | reverse complement strand
GGAGTGAACCCAGACGTCGAGGCCGGAGATGGAGACGGCCGAGGTGGTGAGGGAGTTGCCGCCCCAGATTTGCATGCAGGTCATGAGGTGGGAGTCGGGCATGGTGAGACCTGAATCCGCACGAAAAGGGGGTCACGGGAATTGGCCACGGATGGACACGGCATTGGGATGCGGGGCGCGGAGGAGTGGTTACAGGCGGAGGAACAAGTTAAGTGGTTCAATCGAATAGCGCGGCGAGGAGTTGGTCTTTGGTTAGCTGGAGGTGGGCGGCGGCGTCGGTGAGGATGGAGTTGAGGGTGCCGACGCGGAGGGGGTCGTGGGCGGGGATGGTGATGTGGTGTTCGCCGTGGCGCCGGGTGGTGAGGCGCATGTGGCTGCCGGTTTGGCGCGTGATCACGTAGCCGTATGCGGCGAGCAGTTTGGCGAGTTGGCCGCCGGAAAGATCGCGCGGCAGTCTCATGGGGTGATGACTTCTTCGCGGACGAAGTGGAGGCGAATGAGTTTGGGGGCCTGGTCTTCGGGAAAGTGGCAGCGGACGGCGTCGCGGATTTGGGATTGGAGTTCGGCGGTGGCGTCGGCTTCGGTGAAGATGGAGTGGCCCAAAGCGCGCGCCGTGTAGCCGCCTTCGGGAGATTCTTCAACAAGGAAAATGATTTCGTTCATGCGGGGGCACCCTGCGCTGGGAACAAAAGGGATTGTAGCAGATCGGGTGGTTGCGTTTACCACCCGGCCATTTGTTTGCGGTCTTTGAGCCATTGTTGAAAGGCGGCGAGGGGGCGGGTGTTGAGAATGTGTTGGGGGGTGGCCCAGGCGCGGCGGGCGGTGAGGATGCCGCATTGCAGTTCGTCGAAGTCGCTGTAGGAATGGGCGTCGGTGTTGATGCAGATCGGGACGTTGGCCTGCACGGCGAGGCGGGCGTGGGTGTCGCGGAGGTCCAGCCGGTGGGTGTTGGCGTTGATCTCCAAAGCGATGCCGCTGCGGGCGGCGGCGAAGATCACCTTTTCCATGTCCGGTTCGATGCCGCGCCGCGAGGGAACGAGCCGGCCGGTGGGGTGGCCAATGACGCAGACATAGGGGTTGGCGGCGACGCGGACCATACGGGCGGTGGCGGCGTCGCTCTCTTGCGAGAGGGCGGCGTGGGGGGAGGCGACGACCCAGTCGAGCTTGGCGAGGAGGTCGTCTTCGTAGTCGAGGGAGCCGTCGGCGAGGATGTCGACTTCCGACCCGGCGAGGACCAGGATGCCCGATTTGATCGCCTCCTTGGCGACGGCGTGGATCATTGCGATGTGGACCAGCAGCCGGTCGGATTTGAGGCCGTTGGCCTGGAATTGGGATTTGGAATGGTCGGTGATGGCGAGGTATTCAAAGCCGCGGCGTTTGGCTTCGGCGACCATTTCTTCGATGGAGTGGGAGCCGTCGGAGGCGGTGGTGTGGGTGTGGAGGTCGCCTTTGATTTGCTCGATGGTGACGAGGTTGAAGACGGGGGGATTATTCATTGTGGATTGTTCATTATTCATTTGGTGGGCGGCGAGGGCGGCTTCTATTTCGGTGGTGTCTTCGCGGCATTCGGGGGGGATCCAGGCGAGGCCCAGCGCGTTGTAGATTTGGGCTTCGGTTTCTGATGCGACGGGGGTTTCTGTCTTGTCGGGGTTGAGTTTGCTCAGGGCGAATTCGTTGAGAGTGTAGCCTTTTTTGAGGGCGAGCTGGCGAAGTTTCACGTTGTGATGCAGGGAGCCGGTGAAGTATTGCAGGGCAGCACCCCAGGATTGCGGCGGTACGACGCGGACGTCGACCTGCACGCCGTGGCCGGTAAGGATGGTGGTTTTGGAGGGGCCCGCGTTGATGGTGGAGGCAGCGAAGGTGTGCCTGGTGACGGCCAGGGAGATGGCGGCGGCGTGCTCGGGGAGGGCGGCGACGGCGATGTCGATGTCGCCGATAGTCTCCCTGCCGCGGCGGAGCGAGCCGCAATAGGCGACGTTGAGCACCCCGGGGATCGTCTTGAGGTAATCGACGAGGGCCTGGGCGAGGGGCAGTGCTTCGCCGAGGCGGATGCGGCCGGCGGCGGTCGCGGCGTGGTCGAGGTTGGCGCGGATCTTTTTGAGCTTCTTTTCGCCCAAACCGGGGAGATCGAGCAGCGCACCGGAATCGATTTTCGCCTTGAGGTCCTCAATGGTGGTGACGCCGGCCTCCTTCCAGAGCAGGGCGGCCGTCTTGGGCCCGAGCGAGGGGATGTGGGTCATTGCAAGAACCCCGGCGGGGACCTGCGAGAGGGTGTCTTCGAATTCGGCGATTTTGCCGGTGGAGAGGTACTCGGCGATCCGCAGGGCGGAGGACTTGCCGATGCCGGGCAGGGCCTGGACTTCTTTGGGGGTGAGTTTTTCGACCGCATGGGGAATTTCCGAGAGGACGCGGGCGATCTTGCGGTAAGCGAGAATGCGGAACGAGTCGCCGCCGAGAAGCGCGAGGACATCGGCGGTGCGTTCGAAGAGGCTGGCGATTTCGAGGTTTTTCATGGTGGGGAAGAAAAAAAGTTAAGAAGAATAAAGGAATAAAAGGGAGGGTACGGTGCGTGTCTTTTATGCTTTTATTCTTTTACTCTTTTTGACTTTTATTCTTTCGTTCCTTTCAGATTTGGGCAGCGCACGGGGATGATAGGGCCGAAGGGGGAGTTGTTACAATGAGGCGATGAGCGCGGAGCAGACGCGGAGTCACTGGCCGACCTGGCCTCTGCCGGTGCGGCAGGAGGCGGGGGTGACCAGTGCGCATGCGTGTGGCTATTTGCCGGGGCGGACCGCGCAGTTTCGCGCGTTTCAGGCAGACCGGATGACGGGGGTGGCGTATCAGAAGTTCATGGATGCGGGGTTTCGGCGGAGCGGGGCGGTGGTGTATCAGCCGCTGTGCCAGGGGTGCCGGGCCTGTGCGCCGCTCCGCGTGCCGCTGGCACGGTTTGTGGCGAGCAAGAGCCAGCGGCGGGTGATGCGCAGGAATCAGGACCTGCAGGTGCGGGTGGCGATACCCCGGCCGACGATGGAAAAATGGGAG
>CALCHA010000580.1 GCA_937901265.1 uncultured Phycisphaerales bacterium | reverse complement strand
GGTGAGGAAGCTGGGGGTATCGGGGGGGATGGGGGGATTGAGGGCGCGGGTTTCGAGTATGGGGCCGGGGAGGGCGTCGGCGGGGGTATCGCCGGGATCGGAGCCGGCGAGGAGGATGGAGAGGTTGTCGTGGTTGCGGGGGAGGGCATCGCCCTGGGCGTCGTAGGCATCGCCATCGCCGACTTTGTAGACTGCGAGGGAGAGGGTGTTGAGGGCGGCTTCGACGGGGAGGGTGTTGACGAAGGGCATGGCGTAGGCGGCACCCTGGGGGGCGGTGATGTCGTCGGTCCAGTGGGTGGAGAGGGTCCAGGAGATCTGGAAGCCGAAGGCGGGGTCGGCATAGGGGTTGAGGGGGCTGTCGGGGTCCTGGGAGAAGTTGCTGTAAAGGGTTTCGGTGGCGCGAGTTGGAGGGGAGGCAAGGAGCAGCCCGGCGAGGCCGAAGGCGAGGATGGAGGGGCGACGCAAAGCCATGGAGGGGTCCGGCAAGGAAAGGCTGCAGGGATACTTACCATCATTTTGGGGGGGAGGCAAACGGGGATTTGGGGAAAGGGGCGGGCGAAGGGGCATGCCGGGGGCAGGGGGCATGCAGCATTTTGCGGCGTGCGGCGTTGAAGCAGATGGACTTCCTTTTTACGAGGGCCGACGGATGCGGACACCGACGATTTCGCGCTGGGTGGTGGTGGCGGGACTGATGGCGGCATGCGGGGCGGTGTGCGGGGCGGAGTTCGTGGCGCCGCCGCTGCCGCCGGCGGTGACCTTTCCCTCGGCAAAAGTGGTGAAGGTGACGGACATGGGGGCGGTGGCCGATGGCAAGACGCTGTGCACGGAGGCGATCGCCAAGGCGATCGATGAGGCGGCGGCGGCGGGCGGGGGGATCGTGGAGTTTCCCAGGGCGGAGGAGGCGTATCTGACGGGGCGGATCAAGTTGAAGAGCAACATCACGCTGCAGATTGATGAGGGGGCGGTGGTGAAATTTGCGACCGATCCGAAGTTGTATCCGCTGGAGAAGACGCGGTACGAGGCGGTGGACATCATGAATTATTCGCCACTGATTTATGCGTATCAGTGCGAGAATATAAGGATCAGCGGGAAGGGGACGCTGGATGGGCAGGGGCAGTGGTGGTGGAACTGGGCGCGTAATCCCACGGGGGCGACGGCCGCGGGAAGGAACGCGGGGTCGGCGGCTGGGGGCAGCTCGGGGCAGGGGCTGGGCGGGACAGCGGAAGCGAAGCGGCTGATGGCGGCATACACCAAGGATCGGGCGGGGAAATATCCGCTGGAGGAGCGGGTGTTCGGGGAGAAGAACACGGGGTATCGGCCGACGTTTATCGAGCCTTATGAATGCAAGAATGTGGTGATCGAGGATGTGACGATCAAGGACAGTCCGTTCTGGACGGTGCATCCGTTGTACACGACGAACTTCACGCTGCGGAACGCGAAGGTGTCGGGATCGGGGCCGAACACGGATGGGTGCGATCCGGATTCGTGCAACACGGTGCTGATCGAGGGGGTGACGTTCAACACGGGGGATGACTGCATCGCGATCAAGAGCGGGCGGGATGGGGATGGGATTCATCGCGACAGGCCCTGCGAGAATCTGACGATACGGAACTGCGTCATGAATGGCGGGCATGGGGCGGTGACGCTGGGATCGGAGACGTCGGCGGGGATCCGGCACGTGCTGGCGGAGAACTGCGTGATTGATGGGCCGGACGTGGCGATACGGCTGAAGAGCGCACGGGGGCGCGGGGGCGGGTTTGAGGATTTGATGGCGCGGAACATCACGGTGAAGTCGGTGAAACAGACGGCGATTCTCATCACGCTGCGTTATGGCTCGGCGGTGCCGGAGACGGCCAAGGGGGAGACGACGCCGGTGGGGAAGAATTTCTGGATCGAGGATTTCACCTGTGCGAAGGCACCGACGGCGATACGGATCGAGGGGCTGCATGAGTCGCCGATTGAAAATCTGAATTTGAAGAACGTGAAGATCACCTGCGACAAGGGGGCGATGGTGGATTATTTGAATGGGCTGGTGCGGGAGAACGTGGAGATCACGCCCAAGAGCGGGCCGGCGTGGACGATCACGAATTCGACGGGGGTGGAGTGAGGGGGGGGGAATTGGCAGAGGGTGTCTGCATGATTGAGGGGCGTGAGGCAGGCGGGGAGATTTCGCAGACAGTGTCTGCGAAATTGGCGGGGCGGGATTATTTTCGAGAGGGGCGGCGCGTGCGGGACGTGCGGAGAAAGCATCGCTGGGTTTTGGCAATTTCCGCGGCAATGGTTTTTTCATTGGGGAGGCGGAGGCGATATTCGGCGGCAAGGACTTTGTTGGGAAGATTTTCGAGGGCGTATCGGGCGATGGCGGCATCTTTGTGGGCGCAGAGGATAAGGCCAACGGGAGGGTTTTCGTCGGGTTTCTTCCAGTGCTCGACGGCGTAGTTGAGATACAGATGCATTTGGCGGGCGTCGGCGTGGGTGAAGGGGCCGACTTTCAGATCGATGACGATGAGGGATTTGAGCTGGCGGTGGAAGAACAGGAGGTCGACGCGGAACCATTGGTCGCCGATGCGAAGGCGGCGTTGGCGGCCGATGAAGGCGTAGTCGTCGCCGAGTTCGAGGAGGAAGGATTGGAGATGGGTGATGAGGGCGTCTTCGAGCTGAGATTCGGAGTATTCATCCTTGAGGCCGAGGAATTCGAGGATGAAGGGATCCTTGAACTGATCGTCGGGGGAGAGGAGATCGTGAGGGGATTTTTTTTGACCTTTGAGAAGCATGGCGGACTTGTTGCGTGAGAGCTGGGTGCGTTCGTAGAAGAGGCTGTCGATCTGGCGGCCGAGTTGGCGAATGGACCAGCCGCCGCGGAGGGCTTGGGATTCGTAGAAGGTGCGGGCGCCAGCATCTTTGACGGAGAGAAGACGGACGTAGTGGGACCAGGGAAGTGGAAAGGCAGGAGCGAGAGGCGAGGAGGATTTTGCGGAGAGTGCCTGCGAAATTAAGGAAGGAGCGGCCGACGAAGGCGCCGGGAGCAATTTCGCAGACAGTGTCTGCGAAATTGGATGGGACAGGTAGAAGAGCCGCATGTACTCGAGATTGCGTTGAGAGAAGCCCCGGCCAAAGCGTGCGGAGAGATCGGCGGAGAGCCGTTTCAGGACGGTGTCGCCGTATCCGGCGCGAGCGCTGCCGTGTTGCTCGCTTTGGACGATGCGCTTGCCGATCTGCCAGTAGGCAACGCACATGAAGGTATTAACGGCATGGACGGAAGTCTGGCGAGCCGACTCAAGCAGGGCGACGATGTCGGCGAGAACACGGGGATAGGGACTCAGCGACTTTTTGCCAGGAGCGGCGGGACGGAGGCGACGAGCGAGCTTTTTGTTCATTAGAACCTTCGATCGAGCAACCGGTACTGGATCGCTTCGCTGACATGCGCCGCGGTGATGGCGGGGGCGCCCTCGAGGTCGGCGATGGTGCGTGCGACTTTGCGGACCTTGTCGAACGCGCGGGCGGAGAGGCCGAGTTCTTCCATGGCTTGCTTCATGAGGGACTGGCAGGGGGCGTCGAGGGCGCAATTTTTTTCGATTTCGGGTTTGGTCATCGTGGCATTGGACGTGGTGCCGGCGGTGCCGAAGCGCTCATGCTGGCGTTCGATGGCTGCGAGGACCTTGGTGCGCATGGTCGCAGAGGCGGTGCCGGGGCGGGCGCTGGTGAGGTCGCGATAGGTGACGGCGGGGACTTCGAGGTGGATATCGATGCGGTCGAGGAGCGGGCCGCTGATCTTGGAGAGGTAGCGGTCGATGGCGGCGAGTTCGGTGGCGGAGGCGGACTTGGGGTCGAGGCTGCCGGAGCCTTTGTGGGTGGGGTTCATGGCGGCGACGAGCATGAACTTGGCGGGGAAGGTGAGCGAGGAGTGGGAGCGGGCGATGGTGACGGCCCCGGATTCAAGAGGCTGGCGGAGGACTTCAAGGACGTTT
>CALCHA010000579.1 GCA_937901265.1 uncultured Phycisphaerales bacterium | reverse complement strand
CAGGGGTATGCGATGCTCAATGGGGGGACGTATGACATGGACGTGGCGCGGGCGGCGCTGGGCGACGTGATTCCGCCGAGCGAACGGATCGTGTCGATCCAGCAGATCATCGATGCGGTGACGCGATTTTATAATGTGCGGCTGGCGGATTTGCAGAGCAAGAAGCGGCACAAGTCGATTGCGTTGCCGCGGCAGGTGTGCATGTACCTCGCGCGGCAGAAGACGCGGTATTCGCTGGAGGAAATCGGGGGCTACTTCGGCGGGCGGGACCACACGACGGTGATGCACGCCATCCGCACCGTGGGGGACAACCGGTCGGCCGACGAGCAATTCGCGGCCCAGGTGGAACGGATCGAGGCGATGCTGCTGCCGACGGGAAACAACTCGGCGCAGGCCGCGGCGGGGTGATTTCCTGGCGCGTGCGACCATCGGGTACCATGGCGTTCCAGGAGGTGTTGCATGGCTGTAGTGACGGAACTGGTGCGCATTGACCCGGAAATCATGAGCGGGACGCCTTGTTTTACGGGGACGCGCGTACCCGTGAAAACCTTGTGGGATTATCTGGAGGGGAGCAGTACCCTGGGGGAGTTCCTGGAGGATTTTCCGACGGTGACGCGGGACCATGCACTGGGGGTGCTGGAGATGGCGAGAGAGAGGATCATCACGGATGCGCGTGCTGCTTGATGAGTGTTTGCCGGAACGGCTGCGGCGGAATATTCCGGGGCACGATGTTTTCACGGCGCACTACATGGGGTGGAAAACGCTGCGGAACGGGCAGTTGATCGCGGCGATGCTTCAGGAAAAATTTGACGTCCTGATCACCGCGGACCGGGGGCTGCCGTATCAGCAGAACCTGCAGGCGGCAGGCATTGCGGTGATTGTGCTGGCGGGGCGCACCGAATATGTGGAATTGGTCAAATTGGCACCGCGCCTGTTGCAGGTCATCGCAGCCATCCAGCCGGGGCAATTCGTCGAAATTTCGCGGTGAGAATTCAGGGAACAGGGACACTGGTGCGGGGGGCTGCGTGGTGAGAGAGGGATCGGCGGACGAGACGGCGGGGGTTATCGTCGATCGACGGTGCCCCGCAGCAATTTGACAGCGTCCTTCATGCGGAGATGGTGTGCATCCAGATCCGCGCAGCATAAGGCTGTTCAGATCAGAGGACGCTCCACAACCGTCGCCGGCGGGCTGCACGGCGGCGCGAGGGCCTTGTCCGCTTTCACCGCTGCTCGATCGGCACGTAGTGCTTGTCCACCGGCCCGGTGTAGATCTGGCGGGGGCGGGCGATGCGCGACGTGGATTCCTCGCTCTGTTCCTTCCAGTGGGCGATCCAGCCGGGGAGTCGTCCGATGGCGAACATGACCGTGAACATGGAGGTGGGGATCCCCATCGCCCGCATGATGATGCCGCTGTAGAAGTCCACGTTGGGATAAAGCTTGCGGGCGACGAAGTAGTCGTCCTTGAGGGCCTGCTCTTCGAGGCGGCGGGCGATGTCGAGCAGTGGGTCCTTGACGTTCAGCTTGGTGAGCACGCGATCGGAGATGCCCTGAAGCATCTTGGCACGCGGGTCGTAATTCTTGTAGACGCGGTGTCCGAAGCCCATGAGGCGGACGCCGGAGCCCTTCTGCTTGGCCATTTCGATGTAATTGTCGGCGGTGAGCCCACCCTTGTGGATTTGTTCCAGCATCTCAAGAACTTCGACATTCGCCCCGCCGTGGAGCGGGCCCCACAGTGCGCAGACACCGGCGGAAACGCTGGCGAAGAGGTTGGCCTTGGAAGAACCGACCATGCGAACGGTGGAGGTGGAGCAATTCTGCTCGTGGTCGGCGTGCAGGACGAAGATCAGGTTGAGCGCCTTTTCGATCTCCGGATCCACGCGGTGCTGGTCGTGGGGCATGGAGAACATCATGTGCAGGAGGTTGGCGCAGTAGCGGAGCTTGGGGTCGGCGTACATATAGGGCAGGCCATGCAGGCGGCGGTAGATGAACGCGGCGATGGTGCGGATTTTGGAAATCAGGCGTGCGGCGGCCTCTTCGAAGAGTTCGTCGCCCTTCAGAGCGTGCATCTCGGCATGGAAGCAGCCCAGGGTGTTGATCATGGCCGAGAGCATGGCCATGGGCGGGGCGTCGGCCGGGAAGCCCTCGAAGTGATATTTCATGGCCTCGTGAAGGTGGGCATTGGCGGTAAGCCGGGCGCGGAAGCGCGTGGATTCTTCCTGGTTGGGCAGGCGGCCAAAGATGAGCAGCCAGGCGACCTCGATGAAGTCAGGGTTGCCGGCGAATTCTTCGATGGGGATGCCGCGGTAGCGGAGGACGCCCTTGTCGCCGTCGATGAAGGTGATGGCCGACTGGCAGGAGCCGGTGTTGCCGTAGCCGGGATCGAGGGTAATAAGGCCGGTGTCGGCACGCAGTTTGGTGATGTCAAAGCCCTGTTCACCCTCGCTACCGGTAACGACGGGGAAATCGTGAGGTTTACCATCCACCAGAAGTTGTACGCTTTTCGCCATGTGCCGCCACATCCTTTTGCAATCCGACAAATCGATACTTAACGCAGCCGAGCATTTTGCACAAGTCATCCGGGAAAAAGGTGCGAGAATGGATGCCTGGAAAGGGGTTGCAGGGATGGGTGCAGCTTTGATAATGTTGGCGTCACGAACGTGAAAAGCACGGAAGGGGCGGGCCGCCGATTGGAACGCGGCGGCAGCGCTGCAGAAACGGAGTTGGCATGGATGTGGCGCGGCTATTCGACTGGTTCGCAGGGGGTGCCAGCCCCTATATGAAGCTGGCCGACTGCATGAACCACGATTATTTCTGGGTGGCGCTGACCGTCGCGCTGGATCTGGCGGTGGCCGCGGGCTATGGCATGATCGCCCTGCATTGGTGGCGTAACTGCCGCTCCATGCCCGAAACGCCCGCGCGGCAGGCCCTGAACACCATGCGCAACATCTTCGTCTTCTGCGGCATCTGCGGCTATGTGTTCATTCCGATCAAGATGGTGTGGCCTGCGTGGCGCCTTTACGACTTTTTCATGCTGGCGCTGGTCTATTCCACGTGGCGCTACGCCTGGAACGCACGCGACCTCAAGGTCATTTACTCCGAGCTGGGGCGCTCCAGCAAACTCGCTCAAGACCTGGAGCTGATGCGGGACGAATCGCGCCGCAAGAGCCTCTTTCTGAATTCCCTGAGCCACGACCTCCGAACCCCGCTCAACGGGCTGATGCTTCAGACGACCCTGGCCAAGCTGGCCACAGAAAAGCAGGATGCGGCGATGGCCGCGCAGGCCCTCGACGAGATCGAAGGCAGCGCCCGCGCGACCGCCGCACTGCTGGATCGTCTGCTGGAGTATGCCCGGGCCAATGCGATGGATGAGCGCAACGCCTGCAGAACCTTTGCACTCGCCACGCTGGTGGAGCAGGTCTACCACACCCACCACGCGCTGGCGGCAGGAAAACAACTCGAATTGCTCAGCAAGGTTCCCGACGACATCCACCTGCACAGCGATGCGGTGAAGCTGGAGCGCGTCCTCACCAACCTGGTGAACAATGCCATCAAATTCACGCGCGAGGGCAGCGTCACGATCTGTGTCGACCGCTCGGAGACGGCGGTGGAAATTCACGTCATCGATACCGGCGTGGGGATCAGCACGGCCGACCAGTCGCGGTTGTTCGAGGAGTTTTTTCAGGCGGGCAATGCGGAACGCGACCGGACCAAGGGCTTTGGCCTGGGACTCGCGATCGCCCGGCGACTGGCGCTGCAGCTTGGCGGCGATCTGACCGTGAGCAGCGCGCCCGGCCGCGGGTCGCGATTCTCGCTGCTCCTGCCCGGTACCCCGGTCGCGGCCCCCGCACTGGCGGGCACTCCGGCGGCGGAGCGAGCCCTGACAGCAGGTTAGAGCGTTGGGGAAACGGGAAAGGAGGCGGGGGCGGGCGGCTGGTTGAGGACAAAATACTGCAGCGCCACGCCCACGCCGTCGGCGTCGTTGGAGGGGACGATCGCGTGCGCCATCTGCCGGGCGGCGTCCCACCCATTCTGTGGTGCCACCGCAAGGCCGGCCCATTCGAGCATGGGGATATCGTTGGGCGCATCGCCTATCGCCAGGACTTCGGAGGGGTCCACGCCCAGGCTGGCCGCGACTTTCGCGAGGCCGCCCGCCTTGGAAATCGTCGGGTTCATGATCTGCAGCAGGTGGGGGTCGGAGCGGGTCTGCGCGATGGCATTGCCAAAGCGTTCGACGGCGGCGAGTTCAATGTCGGCGATCCATGCGGGATCACCGAGGAGCATCAGCTTGGTGATCGGCACGGTGAGGAAGGCCTCGATGGGGCCCACGAAATCGGGGGTGAAGTGTTTCGCCGTTTCGGTCATGTATTCCGGAACGTCTGAGGTGTGGTCCGTGTACCACTTGTCGAGAATTTCGACGCTGACGAGAAGTTCCGGGTAACGCTTTCGCCCCCACGCGATGACTTTGCGGGCGATTCGCACGTCCAGCGGGACGTGTTCAATCACCCGGCGGGTGGCTTCGTGCCAGATGAGCGCGCCGTTGTAGTTGATGGTGGGAGTGGTCAGCTTGAGGGCGGCGTAATACCCGCGGACGGAGCGCGGTGGCCGCGCGGTGGCCAGGACGACGTGAATGCCGCGCGCCATGGTGAGCTTGACCGCGGTGTGGGTGAAGGGGGTGATCGATTTGCGGGAGGTCAGCAGGGTGCCATCGAGATCGAGCGCGACCATGCGGATGGGCGGTCGTCCGGTCGGCATGGGGCGCCCGCCGGGGGAGATGGTGGGAATCGATGCGGGAATGGTCATAGGGGGTAATTTAGAAAACTTCGCTGGTACTTGCCACCGGCGAAAAATGCGCCCCCGGGCCCGACCGAGGGGATTTGCGGAGGAAATCACGCGCAGAACGAAGGCCGCGACGTCTGGTGGGGAGTCGCGGCCTTTTTGGATTGCAAGGAGGGACCTGTGGCGATTAACCGTACAGGTGGGGGTAATTCTTCATGCCCCAGCCCTTGACGCGGCCCTTAGAGGGCTTGCGGCCTTTGTTGGCGCGCTTGCTCTTCCAGCGAAGACGATGATTGGTGCCCGGACGTGCCATGATTGCCTGCCTTTCTTGGGGTCGAGCCGGGTAGTGTAGCAAAGCTGGCCCCGGCGGGCAAACGATTTGAAGGGATGATCGAATTCCAAACCGGCCACCCCCCGGCGTGTGCAGCGCCGCCCTCAGGAGGGCTTGCTGCTGTAGATCGAGAGCGTGAGCTCGATGGACACCTTGCCGGTCAGAGCCGGGTCGGCCGCTTCGACGGCAAGATGCTTGACGGAGGACATGCGGGGGAGGGTTTCGAGGCGCTGCAGGAAGTCGTGGAACTGGGCGAAGGTGCCGGTGCCGCGGATGGCGATGGGGAGTTCTTCGGATTTGCGGCGTGAGGTAAGCGAGAGGGTCGAGATGGTGAGGTCGCGCAGGTTGAGGTCCTGGCGGGCCTTATTGAGCTGGTCGAGGAACTGCCCGAGGTCCTGCGTGGGGGAGACGAGGCGGTCGTAATCGTTGGTTTTGAGCTGGATGAGGGTGATTCGCTGATCGAGGTCCTGGAGCGTGTGGTTGGTGGCGACGCGCTGCGCGATGGTGGCGTTGGACTGGGCGATCGCGGAGCGGATCGTCGCGCCACGGAACAGGGCCAGGGCGATCATCGTCCCGAAGACGAGGGTGATGGTGGCGTAACCGGCACCCAGAAGGAGGGACCGCTTGGCAGGCGTGGGGGCGGTCATTGGAGTTCTCCGGTGGCGACGCTGCGCGGTGCACCGGGGGCGTTTTCCGTGCCCAGCTGTTCGACATCCATGTCCATGCGGATCTCGAAGCGTCGGACGGCGAATTCACGGACGGTTTCGGTGCGTTCGTAGTTCAGGGACACATTGCTGAAGAGCGGGTTGCCGGTGAGGGAACCGATGAGCTCGACGATTTTGCCATCGTCCGGCGAGACGCCGACGACGGTGAGCTTGGCGACGTCATGCCATTGGGGCGGGGCCTTGCTGTCGCCGACGAAGCCGGAGCCCTTGATGGCCTCGGGCTGGACTTCGACAGCGACGCGGGAAAGCGCCATGCCGGGGCCCATGTCATTCTGGATCTGCTGCAGCACCGCGGACATGGGGATGGGGCTGCCGAGCTCCTGATAGGCGAGCTCAATGTTCTGCAGGCGGGCGAGCTGGCTCTGGCGGGTGGAGACCAGGGCGGAGTGGTCGGTGATGCCCGCGAGGCGCGCGGTGAGCGTGTCGCTTCGCAGGGTGAGTTCCTCGACGCCGTGCAGCGCGATGGCGTGAGCGCCGGCGAGGATGCCCGCCAACGCCAGCATCGCAAGAATGTGCATCCGTGTCTGGCGGCGGCGGCGACGCTGCTGCAGGTACCATTCGGGGAGCAGGTTGACGAGCTTCATGCGGCCACCCCGCGCCCGGCCCGGGAATGCAGGGGGTAAAGGCTCAGACCCGCGGCGACGGCCCACTCGGCGGAACGGTCGGGGCGGGCGACATCGCCGAGGTCGGCGACGCCACGCAGCGGCTGGGCGGCTTCGGCCCGGAGCCCCAGCGCTGCCGAGAGAATCGAGCCCACGCGCGGAAGGTTGGCCTGCCGACCGACGAGGTGGATGACCTCCGGCCGCGTCCCCCGGAAAGTCACCGCGAAGTAACGCATGCACATGTCGAGTTCGCGGCCCAACTCCTCAAGGGGCTGGCGTGCGGCGTCATTCATCGCTTGATTCAAGGGGGCGGACTCCCCGTCGGCGGCGTCATCATCCATGCGGAAGCGGAGCGTGGCGGCTTCCGCGGCCGTGATGCCCAGCTTCTGCGCGATCGCGTCGTTGATCGCCCGGCCGCCGATGTCGACGTGCTTATAAAAGACGAGTTCGTCGTTGCGCGTCATCATGAATTGCGATCCCCCCTGGCCGATGTCCAGAATGGCGCTGACTTCCACTTCGGAAAGCCGGCGACAGGCCCGATAGGCGGCGCAGGGCGCAAGATCGATGGCGGCGACGGAGAGACCGGCAGCGGTGGCGGCGGCGATGGGGGCGCTCATGGTCTCGCTGCGCACGGCGAAGAGCAGGAGCTCGTCCTTGACCTCGGTGCCGCGACGGACTTCTCCGGCGCGAAACCAGGCGAGGCGGCCTTCCGAGAGATCGAAGCCGAAGCGGTCCTTTGCTTCCCACTGCAGGGCCTGGGTCAGGTCATTGTCGGGCATGGGCGGCAGGCGGACGGACTTGCTCTGTACCGAGGTGGCGGGCAGCGCCAGGACCGCGGATTTACCGGTGAACTCCCCCGAAGCGAGCCCCTGGGCGATCGCTGCCGAAAGGCGATCCTCGCCGCTGAAGCTGTCGAGTTCGACGCGGCAGGCGGCCTGCAGGGCAAGTCCGCCGGAGTCGCGGCTGTTGCGGAACTGAAGAAGCCGCACCGAGTGCGCGCCCAGGTCGATTCCGATCGGACACGCATTTTTCGCAAACCAACCCATCACGATGCCCTATGAACAACGGCGAAAAAAAATTACCGGTGTCCCCTCCGACCGGCTGCTCACTTGTCACCTTTGGGGTCCTTGACCTTCACCGTCAGCGAACCGCTCTGCAGATAGGTGTTCAACCCCTCGACGTTCTTGTTGAGGTCCTTGAGCTGATCCACCATGGCCTGCATCTGCGCCCCCGAATCGGGGATGCCCGCCGCCATGGCCGTGCGCGGCTGGGTGCCGGCCCGCACGAACAGGTTGGCCGCAAGCACGGCGGCGATGACGCTGAGCAACAGGCGGATGGAACGGTCGGTCTTCATTGCGGTCTCCATGAAAACAAGTGCCCCCGAGGATGTATCGGACAGCGCGGCGTGCGGGGTTAAGGGGGAGCGGCGCATTCGCAATCTTGTCGCCTGCGGGATGAATCAATAATCTGAAAAGAGGCGGCCTTCGGAGTCGGTCGCGGGGACGTTGGGTTCGAGTTGGCCGGTCACCGGCTGGTACAGCCATCCGCTGATGCCGTCGGTGACGAAAGAATCGCCTGGTCCGAGAATCTTGACGATGGCACTGTTGTTGAGAGGGTTGGCGGGGATCGCCTCCAGGTAGGGGCCAAAGCAGTGGCGCTCGGACCGTTGCGCGGCGGTGTGGCCCTGTTCGTCGGTGGGATGCGTGAGCTGCTCGACGAAGGTGGCGGCGCTGGGCCGCTGGGTGATCTCGCCGTCGGGATAGCCGGGGAAAACCACCAGGTGCTGGCTGCCATACAGGCCGATCTGGGTCCGCAAAAAGCGGAGTTGCTCCTTGAGGCGGCTCTCGCGCAGGACCTGCGCGCCGTTGGCGAGTTTGGGCACGGCCAAGGCAGCCAGAACGCCCATGACCAGCAGCACAATGAGGATTTCCAGGCGACCCATGCCGCGGCGCGGGCGACAGGCGGAGGCGGGGCTCACGAAGCATTTCCTCCCGCGGCGACCAGGTCGGCGGAGGGGTGCGGTGAGGCGGCGTTGTGGTCGGTGCTTTCGCCGGCCAGGCGCCGGGCCACCTTCATCCGCAGCTCGCGGATCGCCGGCAGCGGATTGATGGCGGCGGCGCGGTCGAGGTTCATCTGCGCCTCCGCGAGGGCGTGGGGAAATCGGGTCTCGTCGAGGTCAAGCAAGTAGCTGGCCATCAGGCAGCGAACGTCGGGGCTGAAGGGCACGTTCATGACGTACTGCCGGAGCATGTCCACGGCCGCGGCATATTCGCCGCGGGCGTGACGAACCCGCGCCATCTCGTAAGCAGCTTCGTGGAACGTGTGGTCCTGGTCGAAGGCGTGCTGGCAGGTTTTCTCGGCGAGTTCCAGTTGCCCGCTGCTGTCGTAGCCCAGCGCCAAGGCGAAAATCCCGGACGCCTCGTCGGGATGTTCCTTCACGTAGGCCTGAAGCTGCGGCAGATAAGATTCCGGCTTGCGGGCGGCCATATCGGCACGAACAGCCTCGACGCCGCCGCGGATATAGTTGCACCCGGGATGGTACATCGCCGCCTTGGCCAGCAGTTCCACGGAGTTGATGAATTCGCCTTTGCGGCCGTGAAACTTGGCCAGTTCCCAGTAGCACTCGGCATATTCGGGATAAAGGTCGATGCCCCGTTCGAGCATCTTCGCGCCAAACTCCTGCATCCAGGGCTGGGGCCCCTGGGTGACCAGCGTGGTGCCGGCCCAGTAGCAGGCTTTGGCGGACTGCAAATTGTCGCGGGCGGTGGCGATGGAGAGGGCGATGTTGCTTTCCCAATCCGTGTTGCGGACGGTCGTGCGCCAGGTCATGAGGCTGGTGGCGGACACGCCGAGTGCGACGAGCCCGACGCGGGCGGTGCGGAGAAGGCCGCGGCGTGCCAGCGCCTGGTAGCCCTCGAACAGGGCGTAGGCGAAGGTGATCAGGACAAAGACGCTGGGCCAGTAGAAGAGGCGTTCCCCAAAGATGGTGCCGATGCGCAGAACGTTCGCCACGAGGCCGTAGGAGCAGACAAAGAGCCCCAGGGCGAGCGCCACGGCAGGCCTGCGGCGCCACGTTTTGATGCCCAGGAACGTCAGGCCCAAGGCGAGGCAGATGCCCAGCAGCGGCATGGGCGCAAAGGGATTGGACAGCGGCATGAGGCTGGGCGCGGAGTAGTCCGCGGACAGAACGAGCGGCCAAGCGGTGAGCTTGAAATATTTGGCGAAGAGATCGAAGGGGGTGAGGATTCGCTTGGGAAGGGGGGCGGCGACTAGCGGATGGACAATGGGGTGGATGTGTGAGGTGTCCTGCATCAGGCCGCAGGCGTGGACCCTCATGCCCATATAGACGGCGAACGCGGCCAA
>CALCHA010000578.1 GCA_937901265.1 uncultured Phycisphaerales bacterium | reverse complement strand
GACGGGTGAGGGTGGGCGGGGCCATGAACAGGGCGTCGCACCACCACCAGGGGAGGATGGCGCCATCACGCTTTTCATCGTTGGCCCAGAGTTTGGCATTTTCGGGATGATCGAACCCCGCGATGACTCCGTCCATCTGTTTGCGCAGCGGGTCCAGCTTGGAGAGGTCATTCTTAGTGACGGCGAGGTCGATGAGCATCTGGCCGAAGCATTCATCGTCGGCATGGGCGATGTTGCGCGACGCCCCGCCGCCCGCCTGAAGTTGCCAGTGGTACTTTTCGGCGATGTTCCAGGCGGCGTCGAGGTGCGGCCCCTTGTCGCCCTCTGCGTGGTAGAGGGCGACAAGGCCGGTGTAAAAGGCACCGGCGATCCAGTCGGCGGGCGGCTTGTCGCCATAGAGCGCCAGCTGGGCGTCGGCCATCTTCTGCATGGCGGGGAGCAGGGGCTGCGCCGGCGCGGTGGACGAAAACGTGTCGGCCAGCGCCCCTGCGCTGAGCGAAGCCGCGACAACGGCCAGAAGCGTCGTGGAACGCCCGAGCATGCCACGGGGTGACTTGGCGAGGCGTGTATTCATGCGGTAGGCACCTGATTGGCGGGAAGGTCCTGGTCGTCATCCATGTTCACCGGCGTGAGGCGCGGGGCGAGCAGGTGGATGCAGACAAAGGCCAGGATGTACACCGTTCCCGCGATGATGAACATGATCAGGTAGGAACCGGTGATGGTTTTGACCCAGCCGGCGCCGGCCTGAACGATGAAGCCGCCGATGGCCCCCGTGAAACCGCCGAGACCGACCACGGAAGCCACGGCACGTTTGGGGAACATGTCGGAAGTGAGGGTGAAGAGGTTGGCGGAGAACCCCTGGTGAGCAGCCGCGGCGATGCCGATGAGGGTCGCGGCGACCCACATGTGCGGCGTGAGCGGGGCGTAGCAGACCGGGAGGATACACAGGGCGCAGGTGAGCATCGCGATTTTGCGGCCAGCGTTGGGGGAAAACCCCATCTTCATGAGGACGGAAGAGAGCCACCCGCCGCCGATGGAACCGAAGTCCGCAAGGACGTAGATAAGGATGAGCGGTCCGGCGAGACCCTTGAGTTTGACGTGGAAGGTTTCCTCAAAGAACTTGCCCGACCAGAAGAGGTAGAACCACCAGATGGGATCGGTGAGGAACTTGCCCATCATGAAGGCCCAGGCCTGACGATGCGGGATGATATCGCGCCAGCGGACGGCGGCTCTGGGGGCCTGGACGGGTCCATCTTCATTGATAATGGCCACTTCGGCGGCGTTGGCGTAGCGGCTCTTTTCCGGGGCGCGGTAAAGGGTCAGCCACAGGATGATCCAGATGGCCGCGAGGATGGGGGTGATAAAGAACGCGGCCGGCCATCCGTAGTGAATTTTGAGCAGATCGGGGATGCCCGACGCGGGGGTGGTGGCCGCTGCGGGGGTCATGGAGTACATGTAGCCGCCCCATGCGAGCACCACGATGGGAACGGTGAAGGGGGCGAGGATGGCCCCGACGTTGGACCCGGCGTTGAAGATGCCGGTGGCGGTGGAGCGTTGGCGCTGGGGAAACCATTCAGCCACGGTCTTGATGGCCGCGGGGAAGTTGCCGGACTCCCCAAAGCCCAGGAAGAAGCGCGCCAGGCCGAAGCCGATGGCCGTGCGGGCGAAGGCGGTTCCGATGCCGGCACAGGTCCAGACCAGCAGGGCGACGGCATAGCCCACCCGGGTGCCGACCTTGTCGATGAAGCGGCCCATGAAAATGAAGCCAAGGGCGTAGGCGGCGGTGAAAGCGGCGTTGATGTAGCCGAACTCGACATCGTTCCAGCCGATATTTTTCTGCAGGTCCGCGGCGAGGACGCCGAAGACGGAACGGTCGATATAGTTGAGGGTCGTGGCATAGAACAGGAGGGCGCAGATGACCCATCGGAACCGGGTGGGGCGTTGGGCAAAACCTGGCGCGGTCAGGTTTGGATCCGCGACGGGTGTGACGTTGGGATTGGTCATTTCGTCTCCTCACAGAGGACAAAGGCGAAGGGGGACGGACGGCGATGTCCGATGACGCTTTAGCGGCCGAGCCAGCCGCCGTCAACGGGCAGAATGGTTCCGTGGACATAATCGGCCGCGGAACTGCACAGATAAACGACGGCACCGACGAGGTCTTGCGACTCTCCCCAGCGGCCGGCGGGAATGCGGGAGAGGATCGCGGCGTTGCGCGTTTCATCGGCGCGCAGGGCGCTGGTGTTGTCGGTGGAAATGTAGCCGGGGGCGACGGCGTTCACGTTGACGCCCTTGCCCGCCCATTCGTTGGCGAGGGCCTTGGTCAGCTGGCCGATGCCCCCCTTGGAGGCCGCGTACCCGGGCACCGTAATGCCCCCCTGGAAGGTAAGGAGCGACGCGGTGAAGACGATCTTGCCGCTGCCGCGGGCGATCATCTTTTTACCGATTTCGCGGGAGAGGATGAACTGCGAATTGAGGTTGACCTCGAGGACCTTGTCCCACATTTCGTCGGGGTGTTCGGCGGCTGGCTTGCGGAGGATGGTTCCGGCGTTGTTCACCAGGATGTCGATGACCGGGTGCGCCGCGTTGACCTTTTCAATGAAGGTGTAGAGGGCTTTGCGGTCGCCGAAATCACAGGCATAGCCGGTGAACTTGCGGCCCAGGGCGGTCACTCGCTTCTCGACGTCGCTGCCGGGTTCAAGCGTGGCGGAGACGCCGATGACATCGGCGCCGGCTTCCGCGAGCCCGAGAGCGATGGACGCCCCAATGCCGCGCTTGGCACCGGTCACGAGGGCTGTTTTGTTGGTGAGTTTGAATTGGTCGAGGATCATGGGGGTAGTGGTAAGTGGTTAAGTAGTTAAATGGTTAAGTTGCTGACGCATGGACGGGGGTACCCCTTGGGGCGGCAGCCAATTACTCATTCCTATTTACCAATTACCCTCCTTTCTTGGCGCGAGAGACGTGCGGATCGATCAACGAAGGGTTGGCACGGGTGCGGCGTCCATGTCGTCAAATGCCTGGTTTTCGCCGCCCATGGCCCAGCAGAACGCATAGGCTCCCGTGCCGCAGCCGGCGTGCACGGACCAGCTTGGCGAGACGACCACCTGCTTGTCCGCAATGACAAGATGGCGCGTTTCCTGCGGCGCACCCATGAAGTGCATGACCCGCGTATCGGGCTTCATGTCGAAATACATGTAAATCTCGGAACGCCGCGCGTGCGTGTGGGGCGGCATGGTGTTCCACACGCTGCCCTCGTCGAGCACGGTAAAACCCATCACCAGCTGGCAGCTCTTGATGCCGTCGGCGTGGATGTATTTGTAGATGGTCCGCTTGTTGGCGGTGGCTTGCGACCCCAGAGGCACGGCGGTGGCGTTGGCCTTTTTGGCCTGCGTGGTGGGGTAGCTGGTGTGCGCGGGATAGGAGATCAGGTAATACTGCCCCGCGCCGGCGAATTGCACCGACTTCATTCCGCGGCCGACGTAGAGGCAGTCGAGGTTGTCCATCTCAAACGTCTGGCCATCGGCGGTGACGGTGCCCTTGCCCCCGATGTTGAGGATGCCCAGCTCCCGGCGCTGCAGGAAATAGTCCGCCCGGAGCTCGGCGGCGGTTGCAAGCGTGAGGGTCCCGTCGCCCGGCACGGCCGAGCCGACGATGGTGCGGTCGACGTCGCAGTAGGCGAGGGTGATCTGGCCGGGGGTGAAGAGGTCTTCCATAAGGAAGAGCTCGCGCAGCTCACGGGTCGAGAGGCCCATGGTGCGATGGGGGTCGGGCATGATGTACATTTTCACGGAACGCCCTCCGAGGAGATGGGAAGCGCCCCCGATAAAAAGCGAGGTGGGGGGCGAGGAGCGCATGATACCGGGAAACGAGTGGGCGTCCAGACATCGCACAGCCGCGGCGAGAGAAAAAGTGAAGCGGCCGGCGCGAAGGGAAAATCAGATTCTCCGGACATCCCGCAGGTTCGCCGATAGAATGAGTATCGCCTTGACTTTGGCGTGGGCGAGACCCATGCTGGACCGACTCGTCTGGAGATTCCGGCCCCTGATGCTGTTTCAACGGTCACAATCCCGCCCCCGACCCGCGCTCATGGGTTCCCGCGCACTGGCGATTTTGTCCTGCGCGCTGGCACTGCTGGCGGTGCAGCCGCTGGGCAGCGCTGCCGCCATGGCGCGTGCCGCCGCCCCCAATATCCAGAAGCTCGGACCGGGCCACAGCTGCGATCTGACTGAAGCGCCGGCATCCCTGGCGCGGCGGACAGCCGGGCGGCAGGCAACGGGCGATGCCACGCGGCTCTCGACCCGCCGCCTGCATATCCTGGCGACGGTGGACATTCTCAAGCGGTTGCTGGCCTTTGAACTGCAGCCGCCCCGGTCGGCGCTATGCCCTGCCTTTCTCTGCCCACCGCTGCTGGTGGAGGGCTTCGATCTCCCCCCGGCACGGCCGCAGGCCCACCCCGGGCGTGATCCGCCGCTGCTGCTGATGCGTGAGCGGTCCTTTCTGTTGACCCAGACCCTCCTCGCCCCTCCTGTTGCCTGAAGATCGTTGGTGACGATGCTCCGCACACGCGCGCCGCGCGTTTTCGGGTTCCCGCATCGCCGCTTCACGGCAACGCGCACGTACCTTCCGACTTCCCCTCGCTTCGATCAAAAGGACACAGCCATGGTGGCCCTCAGCTTCAACAAAGTCATGACCAAAATCTTCGGCTCGCGTAACGAGCGGCTCATCAAGACCTATCGCCGCCGCGTGCAGGCCGTCAACGCGTTGGAACCGCAGGTTCGCGCCCTTTCAGACGCCCAGCTGAAAGCCCGTACGGAGGAGATTTCCGCCCTGTTTCGCGAGGCGGAAAATGGCGGCCCCCCAGTCAAGGAATGGGATTATCTGCCCGAGGCCTTTGCGATCATGCGGGAATCGATGGATCGCCAGATTGGCCTGCGCAGTGCATTCAATCCGGAGATGAATTTCGACCCCTCCATTCTGCCCACGCAGGAACTGCGGGACCTTTACACTGATGTCAAGTTCAAGTGCGTCGGCGAGCATGACTGGCGTTTCGTGGAGATTCCCGTCGCCATGTATGACGCCTTGCGGGCGGCGGTGCCGCAGGATCGCCCCCCGTTCCGCGCCCGCCCCTTTGACGTGCAGCTCATCGGCGGCATGGTGCTTTT
>CALCHA010000577.1 GCA_937901265.1 uncultured Phycisphaerales bacterium | reverse complement strand
GCGCCCGCCCCGCTTCACGCCTTGCACCTCACCCTCCTTTTCCTTCCGCCTTTCCTGTGCTCGCTTCTGTGACCTCCCCGCCCTGCCCCTTCATCCCTTGACCCCGCCCTTGGCCGAAAATGCTCCCCAGCAAATAGCGCGTCTTCACCCCCCGGTCCGTCACCGCCTCCACCTGCGCGAGCAGGAGCCCCATCGCCAGCGCCTGCGCCGCCGCATCCCCCGCCTTTTCCGGCGGCCGCGCCGCCAGCACGCTGGGCAACTCCAGCCGCGCCAGCGCCGCCACGATCCGCCCCGCCACCTGAATCACCGTCCCGCCCCCCTCCAGCACGCACGTGCCGCAGACAAATCCCCCCGCCCGCGCGCTGAACCGCACCGGCCCATCCGAAAGCCCGCGGCCACAGGTCAGGCACCCGCCCAGCTGCGGCGCATAACCCGCCCCCACCAGCGCCGCCTTCACATACGCCAGCGTCGCCCGCGCCCGCTGCGGCCCCGCCAGCAGCCCCAGCGTCGCCTCCAGCTCCCCATACAGCTCCGCATGCGGATCCTGCGCTTGCACCAGCATCCCCGTCACCTCCGCGCACAGCATCGCCGCGTTCAGGCCCGCCAGATTCTTCCGCAACCCCGCCCGATGATCCGCCAGCTCCCACGCCGCCAGCGTCCCCAGCTCCGCCGCCCCACGCGATGGCACAAACACCACCTCCCCACTCGTCAGCAAATCCAGGGGCCCGCTCACCACCCCCTTCTTGCTCTCCCGCTTCACCCCCTTGGCGATCAGCGACACCATCCCATGGGCGCGCGTGAACAACCCGACGACCTGCGAGGTCTCCGAAAAATCGTGCACGCGCAGGCAGATCGCATCATCATTGAGGTAGGTGGCCATGCGAGGAATTATAGCGCGAACGCCGTGCGATTCCGACACACACTCAGAGCCGCGCCCGTCAGGAAGCGACCACTGTGCCTCCGCCGCCAGCCCAGTCCCTCCCCCCGGCCGCCCTTCCCGTCACTCCCCGATCATCGCGGCTCCGGGCGCACGCCCTCACCCCGTCAGGAATTGCTGCCCACCAGCGGATCGGGGGAATTCGCCTGCGCCGGCGGCTCGCCTGGCGCATCCGCGCCCGCGGCATCCTCGGCCTCGCCGTCGCCGCCGTTCTTCGCCCCCAGTTTCCGCTGCAGCGTCCGCACGCTGATGCCCAGCGCCCTGGCCGCACGGGTGCGGTTGTTGTTGCACCGCGCCAGCGCCGCCGCAATCGCCTTGTCCTCCAGCTCGTTGAGCGTCATCGTGGAAAGCGCCTGTTCGAGCGTGGCAACCGCCGGCGCAGGCACCGCGGCCGGCGCGGGGACGGCTCCGGGGGCCGCCGCCGTCGGTGCCGCGGCGCTGCCCCCCGGCGCGCTCACGCGTCCCGCGCTCCCCTGCCGGATGAACGAAGGCAGGTCGTCCATGTCCAGCTGCGTCTTGTCCGAAAGCACCATCATCCGCTCGATCACATTGAGCAGCTCCCGCACGTTTCCCGGCCAATGGTACTGCTGCAGCGCATCAACCACGTCCGGCGAAATGCTGGTGATCTTCGTCCCGTTCTGCTCGTTCACCCGGTCCATGAACCGCCGCGACAACAGCGGAATGTCATCCAGCCGGTTGCGCAGCGGCGGCAACTCGATGGTGATCACGTTCAGCCGGTAGTACAGATCCTCGCGGAACGTCCCCTTGGCCATCATGTCGCGAATGTCCCGGCTGGTCGCCGCGAGCACCCGCGTGTCGACCTTGATCTCCTTGTTTCCCCCCACCGGCGTAAAGGTGCGGTTCTCCATCACGCGCAGCAGCTTCACCTGTAGCGACACGTCGAAGTCGCCGATTTCATCGATGAACAGCGTGCCGCCGTTGGCCTGCTCGAAGCGTCCCATGCGGCGTTCGGTCGCCCCGGTAAAGCTGCCCTTCTCGTGGCCGAAGAGTTCCGATTCCACCAGCGTCGCGGGCATCGCGGCGCAGTTCACCGCCACGAAAGGCCCATCGCGCCGCGGCGAGTTCTGGTGAATCGCCGCCGCCACCAGTTCCTTGCCCGTCCCCGATTCCCCCAGCACCAGCACCGTCGAAAACGCCTGCGACGACCGCCGGATCAGTTCAAACACGCGCTGCATCTGCGGGCTCTTGCCGATGATGCTGGAAAGCGAAAATTTTTCGTCCAGCCGGCCCTGCAGCTCGCGCACCTTCCGCGATTCCTCCCGCGATCGGGCCATGTTCTGCAGGGAAACCACCAGCTTGTTGGGGTCGATCGGCTTGGTCATGTAGTCGTAGGCACCGTTCCTGATGGCGTCGACGGCGACCTGCGTGCTCCCGTGGCCGGTGATCATGAGGAACATCGTTTCGGGTTGCTTGAGCTTCCAGTGGCGCAGCAGGTCCATGCCCGAGACGTCGCCCATCTGGAGGTCCGTGAGGACCACGTCGATGGCTTCATCCATATACCCCATGCCCTTGTCGGCGGAGTCGGCGGCAAAGACCTGAAAGCCTGCGTCGGCCAGAAGCCGCTGCATGCCTTGGCGTTCGTTGGAATCGTCTTCCACCACCAGAATTTTGAGCGCGGTAGTCTGCGGCATAGTTGACCGTCCCCAGAGGATGTTCCCCGCGCCGTTCTGACACGTGGGCCCAGCCACCTGTTCCTTCCAATGAGATCCCCACAACTCCGGGCGAACAGCCCGAAGCCCTGCAGGCGAGGACTCCCAAGTGGTCAACCCGCCGCGGTTGTGGCGGATGACTACAGGCAAGAGTCGTACCAGAGTGGCATTTTGTCAGGTACCCCCACCCCTATGCAAGAAAAATCCCCCCGAATCGGCATTACGCCAATTCGTCCGGCTACCATGTCCGCAAGTGTGTCACGTTGTCGTTTTTTCTGGCGTGATCATTGGCGTAATCATTTCAGAGTGGATCCGGCGGTGAAAATCGGAGACGAGCTTTTCCGCGTCGAACAGCGAGGAATCCAAGCCATCGACGGTCTCTTTGTCCAGCGTGTCGCCATGCATGCGCCGCAAAAGGTAGGCGTTGATTTTCGCGGCATTCAGCGCGTTGCTGAGATCATGCAGATACTTGCGGATTTCGGTGCTGTCCATGCGGAGTTCTTCCCAAAAGGGTGTACAAATACGCCCGCGCGGAGGCATGTGCTGGACGGACAGGCCCAGACGCTAAGCATACGTTACGCCACAGAGCGGGGATCTGGGGTGGCCGCGCGTTCCCGGTCCTGCCGGCACCCGATGCGGGACGGAGGGCTGCGCTGGGCGGGAGAACTGGGCGGCGTGGGGGGGCTAGAGGCTGGCCAGTATTTCGCGGGCA
>CALCHA010000576.1 GCA_937901265.1 uncultured Phycisphaerales bacterium | reverse complement strand
GCCAACCCGCCGGGTGAATCGGGGGTCAAGCAGGTCCTCGGCCAGATCGCCGGCCTCCGCCAGTCCGGACGCCAATCGCACGACGCTCTTTCCACGCACGGCCGTCTCCTCCCGCGGATTGGGCAGTCCGGCCGACCACTTGGCCGCATCACTCCAGGCCCCCTCGCCACCCGCCCACCGCGTCTGTACCGCACCAGCCGCCCGCCCCCCCGCACCGGCCAGAATGACCGCCGCCACCCACCAGTCAAGAACTCGCATGCACCGCCTCCGCTATTTGCGCACCTTAGCGCTCCGCCCTTTGCCGCCGCAACATCCCGTGGAATTCGCAACAGCCCGCCGCCTCCCACGCAGTCCATCTTCTCCACCGGCTGTTCCAAATCTACCCCGACCCCGCCCCTCTATCGAGCGGTCCCTTTTCGATCCCCTTCCCCATTTCCGAGCGCATCGGCACAATACCCTCCCTATGACCCAGCCCACACTCGCCTACTCCACCTCCCCTCCCCCGCCGGGCCTGCCGCGACTGCTGCCGCTGACGGCCCTCATCGCGGGCATCCTCCTCGCGCTCTTCCTGCTGCAGCTCCCCACCTCGCAGGTCGGCGATTGGCAGCAGTTCGCCTTCTACGACCCCGGCACCGTCCTCAAGGGCGACATGCTCCTGCAGAAAGGTTACGTCCCCACGATCGACTTCGGCTATACCCACGGCCTGCTCTCGCTGCTCTTCGCCCGCGCCGGCTTCGCCCTGCTGGGCCGCTCGGCGCTCACCTTCTGGATCCTCACGCTGCTCTGTGAACTGGGCATCGCGTGGGGTTTCGCGCGGATGGTTCGGGCGCTGCGCCTCTCACGGCCCGCGATCGCCCTGCTCCTCATCGGCCTGCCGATGGCGGTCATGCCGGCGTACCTCACCCTCACGCACCCGCTGGAAGCCCTCTTCATCGTGCTGGCGCTCGCGGCGCAATCCGAGGGCAAGCGCGGGCAGGCCCTCACCCTGCTCACGGTGTGCCTCTTCGTCAAGCCCTCGATGGCGTACGTCTATGGGGCGCTGCTGCTGGTCATCATGGCCGGGGAGGCGGCGCGGAATCGCCGCTGGCGCGATCTCACCCGCGGCCTCTTTGGCGCGGCGGTCATGGCCGCGCTGCTGCTGGCCATCCTCACCGCCTGGATTGGTCTGCGACCGGTGGAAAATACGCTCCTTCCGCTCACCGGCGCCAAGACCTACGCTGCCACCGGCTTTGGCTTCTTCAACACCTCCGGCCTGGCGCTGTGGTGGAAACAGCCCTGGTATGTCTATATCGGAACGCCCGTTGGCATGGTGCTGCTGGCGGCGCTCACCGGCGCGGCGGGGGCGCTTTACGCCATCGGCCGCAACCTTACCGCCCGACGCCCCATCGCCCGGCCCGCCACGTGGGAAATCCTCGCCACCGTTGGCCTCCTGCAGACCGCCTTCCTTCTCGGCTTCTACGGGTGGACCGGCTCCTGGACCTACTACTCCTACCTCGGCGTGTGGGCACTGGTGCTCGCCGCCGACGAGCTCCAAGCCCGCCTCCACCGCCGCTGGCCCGCCATCACTCTCTGCGTGCTGCTGGCGCTTTCGCACACCACCATCCTGGTGCTGGCGTTTCATGGCTGGATGTACAAAGAACGCCCGCGCGACACCGGAGGCCTGTGGGTTTACAGCGACCTGTGGGCCGCCTGGAACGGCACCCTCGCCCAGGTGGGCGACGGGCCAACGATCCTGATGACCAACGGGTGGGTCCCCCACCTGCCGGCGAACATCGAGATGCCCGACGCCTGGTTCCCCGAGCCGGGCATTCCCACCGGACGGGAGGTGGCTCGCGTGAAGGCGCAGATCGCGCGCTGCCAGAACGTCATCGTGTGGTTTGAGTATCGCCGTTTTGATTTGTGGAATTCCCCCGACCTTGCTCCGGAACGCGCCCAGTTCGAGGAGCGCTACAAGAACGACTTTTTTACGCTGCTGTCACGAAAAGATTCGCGACCGTAGAGCGGAGTCACCCCCCCTTTCCCTCTCCCCAACTGCTCGTTAAAGAGTGGACGCCATCGCCCGCGGCTCCGCGTAGCCATCGTTGAACTTGGTCAGCGTCACCTTGTTGCCTGCGGGATTGAAAACGACGCATGACATGTAGGCCCGCATCAGCAGAATGCCGCGGCCGGAGGTCATCTCGAGGTTTTCCTCGGCGGTCGGATCGGGCAGTTCCGCGGGGTTGAATCCGGGGCCCTGGTCCTCGATGGTGATGTCCACGCGGTGGTTGGCGACGCGGTACTGGATGCGGACGATCTTTTGCGGGTCGAGCTTGTTGCCATGCTTGACGGCGTTGACCAGCGCTTCTTCGAGGGCGAGCTTGATGGCGAACAGGTCTTCTTCGCGAAAGTGATGATCTTTGCAGGCGTTCAGGATTTCACATTCGACACAGCGAGCCTTGTTGAGGCAGCTACAGAACTCCACCGTGATCCAGGGACCGCCACCGTCGGCCGCCTGGGCGAGCTTGAGCTTGCTGGGCTGGTTTCGCTTCATCCTACCGCCATCGTTGCGTAGATCCATGGCTCGGCTTCCTGTGTCGCGTGGAAGGAATCCGTTCCTCTTGGACTGATATCGGACGGCTTGGGGCGAAAGGTAAGTGAGGCCGTCCAAAAACAAGACTTTTTGCCGGGGTCAACCCGGACTGAACAACCGGGTTATGCCGGCTGAAGGCTTTCCTGCGCATCTTTGACCGTGGGGTAGATGCGGAAGAGCTTGTTGAGCTTGGTGATGAGGAAGACTTCGTAGATTTGGGGGTTGATGTCCGAAAGGCGAAGCTGGCCGCCCTTGTGCTTGACCTTGTTGTTGATGGTGATGAGGGTGCCCAGAGCGGCTGAGGAGAGGTGATCGACAGCCGCGAAAGAAATGATGATTCTGGGCTTTTCCTCGCGTTCGATGAGCGCGGAGAGCTGTTCCCCGATGTCGGCAATGTTGCCTTCATCAAGAATTTTGCGCGTCGTGAACTCGACCTGAACGGTGTCCGTGTCGTCGTTCCGCGTGAGCTTGAGCCGTGCGGGTTCCTGGGCCATGAGTCTCTCCGCCAGGGAGCCATTCGTCACGCCGCACCCCTGCCAAGGTGCCGTGCGGAGAAGGAGCCCCCCGTCCTGATCATAATAAGCGCAGGTGCGGTGTCAAGAACTCTTTAGGTTTGTGTGATTTGTACCAGCCGCCCGGCGGGGTGGCGCGGGGCGGGGAGGGCGGGCGAGAAAAGGTCGACGACGGGGCAGGAAAGCGTGCGGCCGAGGGCGGCGGCGCGGGCGGGTGCCTGCACGGGGTTGAGGTTGGCGACGACGATGAGGTCGATTTTCTGCAGCAGCGGGGAGTCGCGAAGCGCCTGCCACGTCAGGAGCGGGGTGCCGCGGTAGTTGTCGGAAGGAGTCTGCGGGCTTGCGGGGCGGGCGAGATGGTCGTCGGCAATGGCGAGAACGGGCAGGCCCAGGTCGGCGGCGGCGGTGTGGAAGGCGAAGAGGTTTTTGCCGTAGTCCGCGAAAACCAGGCGGCGGGCGCGCTGCTGTTTGGCGGCGAGCGCCAGGCGGGCCTTGATGACGTTGAATTTGAAGAGACGCTCGAGGGTTTGCGGCGAGAGGAGGTGGCGGTTTTTATGTCGCTGGTGCGTCCAGCGGGCGAGGCCTTCGGCGGCGCCTTGGAGGAAGGCTTTTTTGTGGGTGAGGGCGGGGGGTTCGTCGAGGGGTTTCGCGAACAGCAAGCCGGAGCGAGAGGGGCGTTCGGGATTGGACGTTGCGTCGCGCTTGAGGGCCATGCGGAAGTAGCGGTCGAGCCAGTCGGCGGCGAGCTGGTGACAGAGGGGCTCGGGGAGGTATCTGGCGAGGAGGAAAAGGTTGTTGCGGACGTCGAGGCGGGTGGTGCGGGTGCTGATGCGGGCGTTGGGGGTCTTGAGGTGGGTGAGGGGAAGGTCGGCGAAGCGTTTGATGGAAAAGCCGGCGTTGAGGAGGCGGAACGACAGGTCGTATTCCTCGGCCTGCATGAAAAAGTGCTGCGGGAACGGATGCGGGAGGGCGTGAATGGCTTCAAGGGCGGAGCGGCGGAGGGCGGTGCCGGCACCGATGAAGACGTCCGGGTACGCGGAGGCTTCTTTCGAGCCGTCGGGGAGGGTGACGTCGAAGACGGCGGCGGCGAGGTCGGGATCGGCGGCGAAGTGGCGGAGCATTTGCGGGATGGCGCCGGGGTGGGGGTAGGCGTCGTCATCGAGGAGGAGGAGGAACTCGCCGGTGGCGCGGGCGATGGCGAGGTTCTTGGCGACGGGGCCCAGGTTTTTCTGGAGGGGAAGGAGGGTGATATCGGGGAAGGTCTTTGCCATGAGGGCGGGGGTGCCGTCGGTGGAGGCGTTGTCGACAATGAGGATTTCGAAGGCAGTGCGGGGGAGCGGGATGGCTGCGAGGGTGCGGTGGAGGCAGTCCAGCAGGACCGGGCCGCGGTTGTGGGTGGCGATGATGAGGGAAAGTTTCATGAGGGGATTATCGGCCGGGGAAGGGGGGGAGAAACAGGGAATGAGGGGTGGTAACGGATCGGGCGCCGCGACGGTTTCTGGGGTGAAGGGTTTAACGGCGACGGGTCAAAAGGGGAAGGGCGAGGAGGAGGAGCGAAGCGGCGGCGGGTTCGGGGACGGGGGCGGACTCGAAGGCGCCGAGGTCGGGTGCGGAGCCGTTGAAGGGGAGGCCGACGTCGAGGCCGGCGTCGATGAGGTCGCTGTTGGCGGCGAGGTGGAGGAAGGAGATGTCGGGGAGGGAGCCGTCGGCGTTTCGTGGGAGGGTGAGTTGGGAGGCGTCGAGGGAGAGGAAGTCGGCCGCGGAGATGGAGACGGGGAGGTTGAAGAAGTTGTCGGCGACGCGGGCATCGGATTCGTTGAGGTTGGCGAGGAGAGTGCGGAGGTAGGCGAGGTTGTTGTGCATGACCTCGCGGGTGCCGGGGACGGAGGAGGTGGGTCCGGGCTGGGTGTCGGTGGCTTCGAGCATGTTGAAGTCTGCGGAGCCATTGTTGTAGGAGGAGTTGTTGAGCCAGATGGCGGATTGACCGGGCTGGTGGTTGGCGTAGAAGCCGTTGGCGCCGTTGTCGGCGGAGACGCAGTTGGTGACGGTGTGGACAGGTGGCGGGGAGGGAAACGCGCCGCCGGTGTTGCCGAAGCCGCCGACTTTGAAGCCATTTTTATCGCCATCGAGGCGGCCATTGTTGTAGGCCCAGCAGTGGTCGAAGGTGACGGACCCGCCGGTGTTATTGATGCAGTCGAAGCCATCGTCGGAGTTGCCCCAGGAGCGGTCGCCGTAGAAGACGTTGCCGGCGCCCTGGGAGTGGCAGCCGAAGCCGTCGGTGTTGCCGGCGGAGATGCTGGCGACGCCGACGAGGTTGTAGGAGTCGCAATTTCTGATGGTGTTGTTGGCCCCGTGACCAAGGATGTAGAGGCCGTTGCCCTGGTCATCGCGGGTGACGATGGTGTTGAGGGTGTTCCCGTTGCCGGCGATGCGCCAGTTGTCGGCCTGCTTGAGGGTGCCGGCGCGGACGCCGGTGACGTCGAAGCCGGTGAAGGTGTTTCCCGAGCCGGTGACTTCGATCGCGCACACGCGGAGGGTGGTGGGGGTGAGGGCGGAGAAGTCGAGGACGGGGCGGGAGTCGCCGGCGTAGGCCTGGTAGGTGATGTTGGACTTGGAGAAGTTCAGGCCGTAGTTGTAAGTGGCGTCGGAAGCGGCGGGAGCGGCGAAGTTGGTGTAGGTCCCGCCGCGAATATAGACGGTGTCGCCGGAGGCGGCGGCAGCCTGCGCTTTGACGAGGGAGGCGAAGGGGCTGTTGATGGAGCCGGCGTTGGCGTCGCTGCCGGTGGTCGAGACGTAGTAGTCGGCGGCGCGGGCGGAGGCGGCGCAGGTGAGGAACAGGGCGATAGCGAGGGCGCGGGCACAGGGCATGGGGTCTCTCCCAAGGTGGGTGGATGGATGGGAGGATAACAGGGGGGGGAAGCGCAACGCAAAGCTAAACGGGGGTGGTGCGCCAGGGGGCAACGGGTAGCGGGCAGGAGAACTGCGTTGGCGTGTACGTGAACGCTTGCCGTGGGGAAGCTGAGGGGGTCCGCGAAAAGCAAGCGGGATGGAGCCGGCGGGTGGTTTGCGCGGTTTTGCGCGATGGGGGGGGGTTAGAAATTGCGGCAATCGATGCAGAAGTGGCGGCGGATGGGGAAGCCGGTGTTGCTGGGGGCGACCTGCAGGTCGATCCAGATTTGCTGGCCGTTGGTGTTGCCGAGCGTTGCGGTGAAGGCAGTGACGTTGTGGGCGAGGATGCAGGGGGTTCCCGCGACGTTGTAGCGGGGGTCGGATTCGACGAGGGTATAAGGCGGGGAGGAGCCGGTGCAGGAGTAGACGATGGTGCGGGTGGTGGCATTGGTGACATCGGGGACGTTCAGGGTGAGGCGGGACTGGCCGTTGGCGTCGGTGGAGATGACCGGCGCGGCGGCGGGGATGGGGAAGGAGGTGGTGGAGAGGGCGGCGCGGCCATTGGCCAGGAGGCGATGCCAGGCTAACTCCGTTTCACCGATCGCTGTTTGCTGGGCGGCACCGTAGCGCTGGTTGTTGGTGGCGGCAAGCACGATGGAGAAGGCGGCCGAGGAGATGATCGCCATCACGGTCAGGGCGATGAGCAGCTCGACGAGCGTCATCGCACGGCGCGGTCCACGGCAAATGGTGTGGCGCGGACTCATTGATACACCCAGGTCATCACCGACCGGTAGGTCGCTGGCGAGGTCGAGAGCGTGATGGTGACGGTGATTTCCTTGAGGCCCGAAGCGGCGAGGGTGGCGGTGGGATTGGCCGGGTCGATCTCGCGGACGTTGTAGGAGAGAACGTAAGTGTTTCCGTCGCGGTCGGGATCGGTGGTGGCCGAGCCGGAGACGAGCGACGCGTAGGGCACCGCCCGAAGCTGCTCGGTTTGCGAAATCAACTGCTGCGAAGCCCAGAGGCGATCCTCGACCACGGACGAGGATTTGGCCAGCGCCTGCAGGCCGACGCCGGAGCCGACGCCGATGATCGAAAGCGTCACCAGGGCGATCATGGCTTCCATGAGGGTGAAAGCACGCGGCAGGGTTGTGCGTCGATGAAGCATGGGAAGGTTATCGCCACAGCGGGAGGGCGACTTGAGAGCTCGCGGGCAGGATTCACAATCAAGCGGGCGTTTAGGCGAGCCGATAACGACAGGTGATCGAGGAGACTGACAAGATGCACACCCGGACAAAACAACGCAATGGGGGACGATGGGGACGGCGACGCGCATCAGGCCTGTCGTTGATGGTGGTGCTGGCGGTGGTCATCACCGGGCTGATCATGACGCTGGCGTGGGCGAGCAGCATGGAAAGTTCCGCCGCGGCCACGCGCACGCAATCGGATGAAGCGCAGCTTGCCGCGGATGGAGCGGTGAAC
>CALCHA010000575.1 GCA_937901265.1 uncultured Phycisphaerales bacterium | reverse complement strand
GAGCCTGGCCTGCCCGGTTGCCGCGGAGGGGGCGACGGGGGATGAGGGGGCGGGGGCGGCGTGAGGGGTGGGGGAGCATACTGGGGGGAATCGGCGGTGGAGCGGATGCACGTTTCGCCCGGCGACGGTTTTCATCCCGGGGCATTTCCCCTACCATGCTCCATTCGTTTCCGCGCACCCCGTGAGGCTCCATGGACACCCGCCGACTCCTCTCCACCATTGCCATCGCCGTTTTGATATTTATTCTGGTCAACACGGTGATGACGAAGATGAAGGGCAAAGCTCCACCGGCGGTAGCGCCGGTGGCGGCCTATTCGTATGCGGCGGCAACGCAGCCGGTGGTGGCGAACCCGGCGGTACCGATACGGCAGCTCATTCTGGGCGACCCCTCGAAGAACTCCGCCGACAAGCTGTCGATCACGGTGAACACGCTGACGGCCGGCATCGATGCGGTGCGGCTCAACGTCAAAGACTATGCGGAAACGGTGAAGCGGCAGGAACCCTACAAGCTCCTGGAGTCGACGCCCAATGGCCCGAAGCCCTTTGCAACGCTGGCGGTGCACATCACGACGGCGGACGGAAAGCGGGTGGATCGCGACCTTTTTGCGTCCCAGCAGGTGTGGGGGGTGGATTCCGAGACGCCCAACGACGTGGTTCTGCGGCTGCAAATCAACGGGGATGACGGCAGCCCGCTGATCAATCTTACGAAAGAGTTCAAGATTGACCCGGCGTCTTACGACGTATCGATCCATCATGGGGTCGGCAACCTGACGGACCAGCCGCTGGCGGTGTCGATCGACGAACTGGGCTCGACGGATCTTCCGCGGGACAATTGGCAGGGGGATGATCGATCTTACGACAACGTGGGGCTGGAGACCTCGAAAAAGAGGGTGGTTCCGTTCACCATTTATTACCACACCAAGCTGTCGGGGATGACGGACCTGACGCAGTCGCTGGGGGCGTTCAGCGGGAACAATGCGCTGATCTGGACAGCCGACTCGAACCGCTTTTTCACGGCGATCATGCGGCCGACGCCGACGATTTTTTATCCGGTGGCGGGAGGCTCGCCGCCTGCGCCGGCGGACACGTTCACGCTGTGGGACGGGCGGACGGTGCCGCTGACGGATCACGTGGCGTCGGCGGCGATCGACGCGGTGCCGCTGGATCCGGCCCCGGCGTTGAGCCAGGACCCGAACAATTTTCTTGCGGTGACGCGTTTCACGGGCGCCGCGGTAAACGTGGGCGGGCGTGCCACGGCCAGCCTGCCGATGACGGTGTTTTTTGGGCCGAAGCAGCGGGACCTGCTGAAGGGCAAGGTCACGGTCCCGCCGGATCCCTACGAGATTTATCAGTATCACAACGTGGTTCACCTGTCGCAGGGGGGCTTCTGCGGGTACTGCACATTTGAGCCGGTGGCGAATGTGATTTTGCGGCTGCTGGATTTTCTGCACGCGACGATTGCGTTCCACAATTATGGTCTTGCGATCATTCTGCTGGTGCTGGGGGTGCGGGCGATTCTGCACCCCTTGACGCGAGCCTCGCAGATCAACATGGCCCAGATGGGCAAGAACATGAAGAAGATCCAACCGCTGCTGGAGGCGTCGAAGAAGAAGTACGCCAAGGATCCGAAAAAGATCCAGGAAGAGCAGATGCGGATCTACCGGGAGAACAATGTGAACCCGGCGGGGCCGCTGCTGGGGTGCCTGCCGATGCTGCTGCAGACGCCGATCTGGATCGCGCTGTATGCAGGGTTGCGGATCGACATTGATCTGCGTCATGCGGCGTTTATTCCGGGGTGGATCACGGACCTGGCGAATCCCGACACGATTTGGCCGAACCCGGTACCGGCGATTGGTCATCCGCTGTTTACGATTCCGTTCCTGCACTACGACATTTACGGCTTGAATCTGCTGCCGATCCTGCTGGTGTTTGTGTATTACTTCAACATGAAGGCCTCGATGTCGACGCAGCCGACGCCGGGGGATGCGCAGCAGGCGCAGATGCAGAAGATTTCGAAGTACATGATTTTCCTGTTTCCGGTATTTCTCTATAACGCCCCGTCAGGCCTCAACTTGTACATCTTCGCGTCGACGCTGGGCGGGCTGGTGGATACGTGGTTTATCCGCAAGACGCTCAAGGCTCGCGGCATTTTGCCGGCGAATGCACCGGACACGGCGACGCCGAACCCGCTGATCTGACCGCGGGGAGGGCGGGCCAGAGGGCGTCAGGAGCGGCTGGAACAGCTCTTGCATGGGCATTGTCAGCGCGTCTATTTCGTCGCGCCCGGTTCTCGCAGCGGAACGCCGCCCATGCTCCAGCCGCCCTCCATTGCCCCTCTCGAACCACCCTTGGTGGCGGGTATGGCGCGGATTTTGGTGGTGGACGACGGGCTGATGAACCGGACCTCTCTGTGCCGCCTTTTGGCGGCCCATGGGTACGAGGCGCTTCCGGCGGCCGACGGGGGGGAGGCGTTGCGGATATTGGACGCGGTGGCGATTGACCTGGTGTTGCTGGATGTGGTGATGCCGGGGCAATCGGGGTTGGAGGTGCTGGAGGAGATTCGCCGGACGCGGTCGGCGGCGGACCTGCCGGTGATCATGGCGACGGGGCTGGATGCGACGGGGGACATTGTGCGGGCGTTGGGGCTGGGGGCGAATGACTATGTGACCAAGCCGCTGGATTTTGAGGTGGTGCTGGCGCGGGCGCGGACGCATATTGCGCTCAAGCAGGCGGTGGCGGAGGCGCGGCAACTGGACCAGCGTGTGCGGGAGCAGAATGCGGAACTGCAGGTGGCCAACGCGCAGCTGCGGGCGGGGGCGGAACGGTCGCGCCGGGACCTGCTGACGGCGGCGCGGGTGCAGGCGGCGCTGATGCCGGCGGCACCGCCGGATTTTCCGGCACTGCGCTTCGCGTGGAATTTTCAGCCTTGCGACCAACTGGCGGGGGATTCGTTCAACGCGTTTGCGCTTTCGAAGCGGCATGCGGCGTTTTACGTGCTGGATGTTTCGGGTCACGGGGTGGCGGCGTCGCTGCTGGCGGTGGCGGCGACGCGTTTGTTGACGCCATCGCATGATGCGGGGGCGTTGGTGCTGGCGGCGACCGCGGATTGTCCGCCGGCTCCGCTGCCGCCGCACCAGGTGGCGACGCGGCTGAACAGCGCCTTGCCCTGGTCACCGGCGACGCAGCAGTTTCTGACGCTGTTTTATGCCACATTTGATGTGACGACGTCGCAGCTGCAGTACACGTCGGCGGGGCATCCGGGGGCGATCAAGGTGTCGCTGCGGGATCCGCCGCAGACGCTGGAGGGGTCGGACCTGCCGATCGGGCTGGGGGAAGAGTATCAGACGCATGCCACGACGCTGCTGCCGGGGGATCGAGTATTTTTGTATTCGGATGGGCTGACGGACGCGTTTAATGGGAAGGGGGAGTCGTTTGGGAAGTCGCGGCTGGTGGATGCGTTGACCCGCACGACGGCGTTGCCGCTGGCGGATGCGTTGCGGGACATCCTGCGCGACGTGCAGGCGTGGCGGCAGGAAGAAACGGCGACGGATGATCTGACGCTGCTGGCGGTGGAGTGCTGTTAGCAGGGGGCGGTGCGGCTTGCCAAGGGCGGGGGGTGGAACGGAAGATGGCGGGGTGTTGCTTTCGTGGCATGGTTGGTGAGCGTGCAAGAGACCATTTTGGCCTTGTCGTCGGCTTCGCCGGATGGGCTTGCGCCGCGGGGAATTCTGCGGTTGTCAGGTTCGGGGGCGTGGGGGGCGGCGCGGGCGGTTTTGCCGGGGCTTCCGCTGGCGGCGGGGTATCACGCGGGGTTGGCGTTGCCGCTGGTGCATGCGCGGTATCCCTGTGCGGCGGCGCTGCTGTTTCGGGGGCCGCGATCGTTCACGGGGGAGGATATCGCGGAGCTGCATCTGCCGGGATCGCCGGCAATTCTTGCGGCGGCGACGGATGCGCTGCTGCGGGTGGAGGGGGTGCGGGCGGCGTTGCCGGGGGAGTTTACGGCGCGGGCGTTTTTGAATGGGAAGATGGACCTCACGGAAGCGGAGGGGATAGCGGCGACGATTCACGCCACCGATCAGCTCGAACGTCGAGCCGCCGCCAGCCTGCGCAACGGCCACCTCCACAAAGAAATCGACAGCCTGGCCAACCTCATCGCCGACCAGCTTGCCCTCATCGAAGCCGGCATCGACTTCTCTGATGAAGAAGGCGTCACGCTGGTCGGCGATGAGCATCTCCTTCACAACATCTCGGGCATCCAGGAAGGCGTCCGACTCCTGCTCGCTTGCGCGGCCCGCGCCGACCGCCTCCACACCCTTCCGGCGGTCGTCTTCATCGGCCAGCCGAATGTCGGCGAGAGTTCGCTCGTCAACGCGCTCGCCGGCGCCGACCGCTCCATCACGTCCCCGATCGCCGGCACCACGCGCGACATACTTTCCGTGCTCATGCGTACCCCCCAAGGCGATATTCGCCTCATGGATGTCCCCGGCGAGGAAGCCCCCACTGACGAACTCCGCCAGAAAATGATGGCCGCCCGCCAGCAAGCCCTTCTCGAAGCCGACCTGATCGTCGAAGTCCTCACCGACCCTCACGAGCCCATCGCATCCTTCGTCTACCGATCCGATCTTCCTGCCTACGCCATCAACATCCAGAACAAGGCCGACCTCCTTCCATCGGCCAAACGCCGCACTTTTGAAGCGGACGATGAAGGACCGATCGAGGTCCGCTTCGACTGGCAACTGGTCTCCGCCACCACCGGCCTGAACCTCGACAAGCTCCGTCACCAGATCAGCGACTTCGTCATGCAGCGCCGCGGTACGGTCTCGGAGACCCTCCCCGCCATCACCCAGCGCCACCGCGCCCTCCTCCACGCTGCCTACCACGAACTCGAAGCGACGTTCACCCTGACCCGCCACCCCGAACTTCTCGCCTCGCACTTTCGGCACGCGCTGGATCTGCTGGGGCAGATCCCGGGTGC
>CALCHA010000574.1 GCA_937901265.1 uncultured Phycisphaerales bacterium | reverse complement strand
TCCGCTTGGGCTCACGCGTCATTAGCGTCCCTATCGCCGCCTCCAGCAGTTCCGCCGCCGGCGTGCTTCGCAGATGCCGCCGCAGATCCCCATCGGTAAACACCCCGCGCAGCTCCTCGGCCGGCCCAACCACCACCACCGCCCCCGCGCGCCGCCCCGTCGCCGGGTCCTTCGCCAGCACCTCCCGCAAGCGCATCCCCTCCTCCACCGGAAAAAAGTTCTCCCCCACCCGAAATTCCATCACCTGCTGCACCTTCAGCAGCTTCCGTCCCAGCGTCCCGCCGGGATGAAACGCCGCGAATTCCTCGCGCGAAAAGTGCCGCAGGCTCATCACCCCCAGAACCATCGCATCCCCCACCGCGGAAATACAATTCACGCTCGTCGTCGGTGCCAGCCCGTGCGGACACACCTCTTCGATCCGCCCCACCTCCACCGTCACATCCGCCAGCCGCCCCAGCGTCGAGTCCTTGCTCGACGTGATCGCCACCACCGGCACCCCCTGCCGCTTCAAATGATCCAGCAGCCGCACCAGCTCGTCCGTCTCCCCCGAATAGGACAGCAGCAGCGCCGTGTCCTGCCGCCGCACCCGCCCCAGGTCCCCATGCAGCGCCTCCACCGGATGCAGAAAATGCGAGGGCGTCCCCGTCGACGCAAACGACGCCGAAATCCGCTGCCCCACCAGCCCCGACTTGCCAATCCCCGAAATCACCACACTCCCCCCACCGCTGGTCCCATCCCCCTCGCACGTCCGCTCGTGCAGCATCGCAATCGCCCGCGCCACCTCCCCATTCAACCCCTCCCCCACCGCCGCAATCGACGCCGCCTCCGACCGCAACACCTCGCGCGCCCCCGCCAGCAATGCCTCATGCAACCCATCCGTCATCAACCAGACTCCAAAAGCCCCCTCCACCCACTCCCCGCCCCCCCCCTCAGGTCACCGACGGATCCGGCGGTATCAGCCGCGGATCCACCGCCGGCATCACCATGTGCCGCAGGTGCTTCACCAACTCCTCCCACAACGCCGGCGGCGTCGACAACACCTGCTCCGCCTCGATCGGCGACACGTGCCACGCACCCTCCGCAAGCTCCCTCTCCAGCTGCATCTCCGTCCACCCCGAATACCCCACGAAAAACTTCATCGGCTCCTCGTCGTCCGCCACCAGCCCCTTCACCGCGTCCGCATCCGAGGACAAATAAATCTCCGGCATCACCTCAATCTGCGCCCGCGCCGCATCATGATGAATCACCATCAAGGGCCCCTCGCAGGGTCCCCCCTGATACAGCGGATCCTCGTTCGGATAGGGCACGCTCGATACCTGCGACCACGCGTCCCCCACGCTCGTCTCCAGCGGCCGATTCAACACCAGCCCCATCGCCCCCCGCTTGTCGTGCTGCACGATCAACACCACCGCATGCGCAAAATTCGGATCCAGCAACATCGGCGACGCCACCAGCACCTTCCCTATCAATGGCGATTCCATAGTCCACCCGGTTCATCGCAAAATCTCCCCTGATTATACCACAGCCCGCCACCTCCTTCCCCCCAAAACGGCTGAGGTGGTCCGGAGTTTGTTAAACTTTTCCAGACACCCGCGGCGATCTTATGCCTACGGTGATGGCGGCGGAGACCCTATGCACGCAGCGGCAAGTCAACAATTACCAGACGCCCACGACAATACCCCCCTCATCCCCACCGACGGGGATGACGTTTTGTCCGGCGAGCCCCCCTGCCAGACCCAGCTCTCCGTCGCCGGCCACGACCTCACCATCTTCGTCGAGTCGCCCCCCCTCTTTGAATCCATCCTCCGCGACATCCACCGCGCCCAACGCCGCGTCTGGATCGAGGTCTACACCTTCTTCAACGATCCCGCCTGCATCCGCATCTCCGAAGCCCTCCAGGAAAAAGCCAAGGCCGGCCTCGACGTCCGCGTCTTCTACGACGCCGTCGGCTCCAGCGCCACCCCCAGCGCCTTCTTCTCCGCCATGACCAACGCCGGCGTCCGCATCCATGCCTTCCACTCCCTCCTCGAAGGCCTCCGTCGCTTCCGCCCCCTCAAAATTCTCAACCGCCGCAACCATCGCAAGGTCATCGTCATCGACGACGACCTCGGTTATTTCGGCGGCATGAACCTCGTCGAAAATATGCAGGGCGCTAACGAAGAAAAAGCCCCCGGACGCCCCACCTCCTCCGGCTGGCGCGACGTCCACCTCCGCATGGCCGGCCCCCAGGTCGCCGAACTTGCCGAGAGCTTCGAACGCTCCTGGCGAAAAGCCCACGGCGAAAAGCTCACGCGCAGAACCCGCACCTACCGCCGCGCCCTCCTCGCCGCCGCCGCCGGCGGTGAACGTGGCGAGGAATCCATCCGCTTCTTCGATTCCGGCCCCGGAACCCGCTACTCCCGCGCCGGCCGCGTCTTCGCCACCCTCATCCGCAGCGCACGCCAGCAAATCACCCTCTCCATGGCCTACTTCATCCCGGTGGGCCGACCCCTCCGCGCACTGCTCGCCGCGCGCCGCCGCGGCGTCCGCGTCCGCGTCATCGTCCCCGGAAAGTCCGACGTCAAACTCGTCCAACGCGCCACCTGCCACCTCTACACCCAGCTCCTCAAACGCGGCTTCCGCGTCTACGAACGCCGCCAACGCATGCTCCATTCCAAAGCCATGGTCGTCGATGACCTCTACACCCTCGTCGGCTCCTGCAACCTCGATCCCCGCTCCCTCTACATCAACCTCGAATTCCTCGCCGTCATCCGCTCCCGACGACTCGCCCTCGTCATTGCCCGCATCTGCCGCTTCGAAGCCCAGCAAAGCGACCGCGTCACCCGCCGCTCCTGCGAAAAACGCTCCCGCTGGCAACGCTTCCTCGACCGCCTCGCCTGGACTGTCCGCTGGTGGCTCTAACCTCCACGCACCTCCCAACCCGGGCGATTCTCCCTCCCGCGCCTTCCCTGAACCGCGCTATTTGCGCAAATCAGCTTGCCCTCCCCGTCGCGGCAAAGGTACCATGCGTGACGGTCCCCCGCTGGCAGGCGCGGTGCCCGATCGACGAACCTCTCTGGAAGGGTTGCTCATGGAGAATAACGAGCCAGCGCCAGTCTCGCCCTCACGAGCGCCAGTCTCGCCCTCAGGATTGACCAAGGCCCTCTGCCTCGTCGGCCTCGGCCTCTTCGTCAACGCCGGCGTCAGCCTCTATACCCACGGAACCGGTGCCGGCCTCGATATCTCCCTCGACCGCGCCGCCTTCGCTCAAGCCCTCAACACGCCCGCACCCCAGCAACTCCTCGGTGCCCGGGGCATCTACATGATGCCCGCACAGCTCGGCCCCCAGTCCTATGGCCTCTACCTCATGGACGTCGACTCCTCCACCATCTGCGTCTACAAAGCCCTCCCCGATACCGCCGGTGGCCGCCTCCACTTCATGGCCGCCCGCAGTTTCAAAAACGACCGCTTCATGGAAGACTACAACAACGACGCCCTCAGCCCCGCCGACGTCGCCAAACTCGTCAAGGCCCAACGCGAACGACAGGACCTCCAGGCCAAAAATAACCAGTCCACCGTCGATACCACCCCACGACCCCCAGAGCCCCTCGATGGGCCTGTCCTCCCCCACTGACCCCCTTCCCGAAAAACAGGGTGGACGCACGGCCACCGGGCGGATACAACTACTCTGAACCCTCAGCGCAACTCTCGAGGAGCAGCGGATCATGGCCAAGATGTTCTACACAATGGACGAAGCTTCCCAGAAGCTCGGCGTCTCTCAGGACGGGTTGAAAGACCTCGTCACGCAAAACAAACTCCGCGAGTTCCGCGATGGAGCCCGCGTCATGTTCAAGGTCGACCAGGTCGACAAAGTCGTCTCCGAACGACAAGCCGCCATCCAAAAACAAGCCGGCTCCTCCGGCCTCTCCGATTCCGGCATCGCCCTCGCCTCCGCCGATTCCCAGGCCGGCGACGCCATCTCCCTCTCCGATACCGCCATGCCCACCCTCTCCAAGGACGATACCGTCGCCGCGGGCCCCGGAGCCTCCGACACCGGCGTCAAGGTCTTCGAGTCCGGCGAAATGAAGTCCGTCGACGCCTCCGCCCAGACCCGCATCCAGAGCGGCAACGAATCCAGCGACCAGCTCTCCCTCGAAGGCGTCGGCTCCGGCTCGGGCCTCCTCGATCTCACCCGCGAATCCGATGAAACCTCCCTCGGCGCCGAACTCCTCGATGAAATTTATCCCGGCGGCGACGCCAAAGGCGAAACCGGCATCGCTTCCGCCTCCGGTATCTTCGAACAGGCCACCTCCGACACCAGCACCAGCGGTCTCGAAAATGTCGCCGCCCAACAGCAGGTCGTCATCAGCCCCCTCGCCCCCACCGTCGAAGAATATGACCCCTCCGGTGAAGCCTTCGGCGGAATGGCCTTCGCCGCCCTCCTCGTCATGGTCGTCGCCGGCCTGATCGCCGGCACCTTCTTCCGCGGCTACAGCCCCGGCTGGGTCGACGCCGCCGCCAGCAGCAGCACCAACCTCGCCATCTTCACCGTCGTCCTCCTCCTCGTCTCCGGCCTCGTCACCGGCGTCATGTACTTCGTCGGCAAGGCCTCCCGCTAAGGCTGCCCAACGCCCGCCAACCCCCATCCACCCAAAGCCCGCGATCCCCTCGCGGGTTTTTTTTCGCGCCCCCTTCGCACCCAAAATCGCACGATACCCCGGGGCAATCCTATTCTCCGTGGCATGGGCATCCTGCCAATCATCGGCCGCAGCCGATGCAATCCCTGCGCGCAATGGCCCGGTTCAACATACCGCTGTCCCTATTGCCCTGGAGACATTCCCCCGAAAAACGGGCTCGCCCCCCTGGAGGCCCCTCCGTTCCCCGCGAACGGACCCACGGAAAGTTGTGTATACTCAGGGCCGGACACAGTGGTCGAACGCGCAGAGGGCCAGACGGGCATGAAGCTGACCTACATCAAGCAGGGCTCCGAGACGGCGGG
>CALCHA010000573.1 GCA_937901265.1 uncultured Phycisphaerales bacterium | reverse complement strand
GAACAACGGGTCACTGGCTTCTATAAAAAGCGCAGCGCAGTCAACCGCACCGTCACCCAGGAGGCCGGGCAATACAGCGGCAGCGGCAAGGCGTCGAAGCTCTACCGCGTCACCGGCACCGCCTACGTGGTGAAGAACATCCCGAAGGCCGGCTTTCAGATCGATTCGATCTCCCCCCTCGACGCCGGTGTGGCCGGCGCCAAACGGGCGGTGGGGCGCGACTGGTTCATCAAGGCGGGCGCCTCCGGCGGCGACGGCTCCAAGGAAAAACCCTTTCGCGATCCCTACCAGGCCCTCGAAAAGGTCGAGGCTGGCGACACCCTCCACGTCGCTGGCGGCGATTATGTCGGCAAGCTGCGCGCCGGCACCTGGACCATCGCCATGCCCGACGTCGCCATGCTCGGCGGCTACAACGCCGACTTCACCGCCCGCGACCCCTGGAAGAATCCCACTTTGCTTTACTGCCCCGAGGACTTCAAAGGCACCCGCGGCGGCTACACCCTTCAGGGCGATCAGGACCACTCCAACTTCATCCTCGACGGCTTCGTCTTCGACAAAAAGCTCAACAACAAATACAAGCCCACCGGCGATCTCATGCCGGAGGAGTCCGACAAAACCGACCACCTCTGGCTCTCCCGGCCCGGCTGCGTGGTGCGCAACTGCGTGTTTCTCAACGGGGCGGAGGGCGCGGTGCGCATGACCGCGTCGCAGACCATTGAGAACTGCATCTTCCTCAATCATTACAAGAAGGTCGTGGACATCGAAGGCGGCTTCACGCCCGAAGTGCCGCTGCATTTCTCACACAACACGCTCGCCTTCGCCTGGGAGGAGCGCTTCGGCATGGGGCATGGGATCACCGCCGACCTGCTGATCCTGCACACCGGCGTGCACGCGGTCATCGACAGCAACATCTTTGAATTCGCCGACCAGCACGCCATTCGCCTCGATGCCGACCCCAAGGATGTCGAGCTGACCAACAACGTCTTCGCGCACAACCTTTGGGCCGAGGTTTACCGGGCGAAGGATGACACCGTGGTGGACAACCACAACTTCGCCCAGCTCACGCAGTTGGGCTGGAAGAAGTGCGAGGGCAACCAGTTGCTGATCCCCGGTCTACCGCTGGATGAAAAATGGCTGGACGTCTATCTCAATCGCACCGCGTACGTTCAGGGCAAGGTCGCCAAGGACGACTGGAACCAGATGCGCGAAATCCTCGGCCAGCCGCAGATCGCCACCGGCGGCAAATCGGCCACCGGCATGGCCCCGGCGTATGATCGGGCCAAGGCGATGCAGCTTTTTCCGAAGAACTCGCAGGTCAAGGCCGGCGCCCGGCCGATGACGCTGGAGGTCAAGTTCACCGGCGTCGCCAAAGCCGATGCCCCCGCCGCGAACTACCAGGAAATCACCTGGGACACCGCCCGCAACACCGGCGAATGGGAGAAGCTCCAGGGCAAGCATGTCACCTTCAAGGGCGCGATCCAGCGCGATGACAACCAGTACAATCTCGACGATATCAAAAAGGAAAACTACGCCGCCTACATGATCGGCGGCCCCGAAGGCGGCAACAGCCCTGGCCTCCCGATGCGCGTGTTTGTCCCCAAGGGCACCAAGAGTGAACGCCTCTTCCAGCAAGCCAAGGGCTACACCAGCGGCACCCCCGACCAGACCCACACCTTCAAAGGCACCGCCCGCGAAAACCACACGATGGTGATCGAATCCGTGGAGCTGGCCGACTGATCGCGCCGTTTCACCCGCCCCGTTTCGCCTGCCCCGTTTTCGTCTACACTGGGGCGGATGAACGCTGGCCGCATCACCACTTTTTCGCACCGTCACATGGACCCGCTGAACGCTGTCGCCGGGGACATTTGCCTGCCGGACATTGCGCATGCCCTCGCTCTCACCTGCCGCTTCAAGGGCCACTGCCGCACGTTTTACTCCGTCGCGGAGCACAGCGTGCGAGTGAGTCGACTGCTGGACCATCAACCGGGGCCGGTGGCGCTGTGGGGGTTGATGCACGATGCCGCGGAGGCGTATCTGTCGGATGTCAGCGCCCCGATCAAGGCGCGGCTGTTGGTGCAGGCGGCGGGGGCGACGATGCCTTTTGCGGAGGCCGAAGAGCGGCTGCTCGCGGTGATCGCCGGGGCGCTGGGCTTTCCGCCGATCGAGTATGCCGCCGTGCGCGGAGCCGATCTCACGCTGCTGGCCACGGAAGCTCGGGACCTGCTGGCGATCGACGCGGGCACCTGGCGCGTCATGGAGCCACCGCTGGCGGAGGCACTCCCGCACTG
>CALCHA010000572.1 GCA_937901265.1 uncultured Phycisphaerales bacterium | reverse complement strand
AGGCGGGCCGTTTATACCCTTCGGCGGGCCGTTGGGACAGGGGTATTGCGGCCTCCCGGGCCGGGACCTCCCTTGCCGCGCCCTGCATTCCAGCGCGTTGCCGTCACCGCGTCGGGTGGGCGCCGTCACCTGGCTCGGCCTCAGGACCCTCTACGCCAAGGAGGTCCGCCGCTTCGCCAAGGTGGCCACCCAGACGCTCATGTCGCCCCCCGTCACCCCCCTGCCGCCGCCACCCGCAGATACACCCGCACCGGCGAGTCATACGTCGCGATCGGCATGAACGTGAAGGGATACCATCCCGGCAAACGCGGTGTCAGCACCCGCTCCTCGCGGTACCCCCACGCCTGCAGACCCGGGAACGTGTGGTAATCAAACCCCGCCTCCTCCAGAATCATCTTCGCCCGCTCCGGCCGCCTGGAAAAATCCGCCAGCCACGCCGCTCGCTCATCCGATTCATACACATACGCCGGCAGTTTCGTCGCGCCATCGGCCACCAAGTCCGGCAACGTCCGCAGGTCTTCCGCGTAATGCAACGCCTGAAACCGTGTCTGCTGCGAGGGCCGAAAAATCTCGCACAAGGTGAATGTCGACCCCTCCGGCAGGCGCGCCAGATCCCGCTCCACCAGCACCTCCTCCGACTGATAAGGCAGCAGCCACGCGATCTGCGCGTAGTAAAAATTCACCGCGATGGCCACCCCCATCACGCCATACCGCCACGCCACCCCCACTCGCGCGGCCAGCAGCCGATCTATTCCCACGGTCGCCAGCGGCGCCACCGCCAGCGACACCGGAAGGGCAAAATAATCCGGCGCATAGCCGATTTTCACCAGCGCCGCGGCAAAGCCCGCCAGCGGCAGGCACAACGCCACCCACTGCCCCCGCCGCGCCAGCAGCACGTATCCCACCGCTCCCACCGCCACCGGCGTTCCCGCCGGCCCCAGATTGTCGGCAAGCGCCCGCAGCTTGTCCCACGCCAGGCTCCACCAGGTCGCGTTCGACGCCCCCCACACCTCCGTCGAAATCCCCGGCCCCGCAAACCAGAACGTCATCCGCGCCCACCAGGTCGCCGGCGCATACACCACCGCCACCAGGCCGTAGGTCACCACGAAGCTTACCGCCAATGCCGCCGCCACCCGCCACGAACGCTCCGCACCCACCCGAGGCCTGAGCGCCACATACACCAGCGGCAGCCCAAGCAGCGGAATCGCCGACTCCTTCGCCGCAATCGCCACCGCCGCCAGCACCCCAAAGAGTACTGCCCGACGCGTGGTGATTTCCCGCGTCACCATCCGTACGTAAACGGCCAGCGCCAGCGCGGAAAAGAGGATCATCGGCGCATCAGGCTTCAACGCCACCAGGCCAAAGTCCAGCACCGGATTCGTCGCCACCACCAGCAGCACCGCCAGCGGTGCCGCCGCGGCCGACTTCGCCAGCCCCCCCAGCGCCCGCGTGTAAAACGCCACCGCCGCCAGCCCCAGCGACAGCAGAATGATTCGCGACTGCAGAATCAAAAAGGAGATCTGCCGCAGCGGATCCGACAGCCCATACGGAAACTCGCTGGACCCATGGGAAAACTGCCCCGTCACCTTCCACCAGCCGAAGGTCAGCAGATAGCCCGGCATCAGCAGAAAATTGTCCACCGGGCCCCACTTGTGGAACCCCTGCCCCCGACTCGTCAGGAATTTCAGCGTTTTGAAAGGCTGATATTCCTCCGTCAAGGTCGATTTGTAGTTCGGCAACTCATAGTGCACCAGCGGCAGGACGATCAGCAGCAACACCAGCGCGGGTACCACCCACGCCAGCCACCCCCACCGCGACCACCCCCACCCCCGCTCCCGACTCAGCTCCGGCACCGCCAGGGGCACCTCGATCGGCACGCCCTTCAACGCAGGGAGCCTGCCGCGCCCTACGCCACGCGCCCGCCACCACCCCAGTCCCTTCGTTCGCCCTTCCATCGTCAACCACTCCCGTTCAGTGCGCTGCTGCGCATCCGCTCAAGATCGGCATAATGCCTCTGGAAAGTTAAGGCCCTACCCTCCCCGCCCCGTCAAATAGCGATCAAACCAGGGCACCGCCCGCTTGGTCACCTCCCCCGACCAGTCAAAACAGGCCGCCACATGCCCCTCCCCGTGCAGCGTCACCAACTCGCTGTGATCCGCCCCCGCCTCGTGCAGCTTTACCGAGTTGGCAAAGGGAATAATGGCATCCTTGTCCCCATGCAGCAGGAGGATCGGCACCTGCGTCGCGTGCATCGCTGCCGTCGTATCCGCCGCGGGCGGATCAAACCCGGCGATCACCCCCGCCCGCGCCAGAATCCATGCAAAATCCGCTTTTGATAAAAATGCCCCGGGCAGGGGCATCATCGTCCTGGCGAAGTGCGGCACCTCCTCACGAAAGCTTGCGAAGGGTGCCACCGCCACCACCGCCCCGACGCGCTTGTCGATCCCCGCAAACTGAATCGCCGTCGCCGCCCCCAGGGACACCCCCCACACGCCGATCTTCTCACCGCACAGCTGATGCCCCTGCAGGTAATCCGTCAGCTGCGCCAGGTCCCGCGCCTCGACCACGCCGAACGTAATGTGCTTGCCCGTGGATTCCCCATGCCCGCGCAGATCCACACTCACCGTGCGGTAGCCCCCCTTGTTGAGGGCCTTGGCGGCATAGCCCATCCAGCCGTGGTCCGCGAGAAACCCGTGCACCACCAGCACCGTGCCCTTCACCGGTACGTCGCCGGCGGGCTCCCCCACCCATGCCGAGAGAAGCGCCGCCGGAGGACCCACCGCGATCCGCAGGTGACCATCCTTCGGGTCACTGATCGGTTCAAGCGGCCCCGCCAGCTTCTGCCGCAGCTCGTTGGGGGGCGCCACCATCCGCCGGGCGATCAGATGATCGCACCCCCCCACCGCCAGCGCTGCCGCGAGAATCAACGCTGCCCCACGCATGATGGCTCCTTCAGTGATGGACCGGCGTCCCCAGTTGCCCGCCCACTTCTTCGAGCTTCTTCTTCAGCAGCTCCGCCGTGTTGGCCTCCAGGTTCAAGCGTAACAGCGGCTCGGTGTTGCTCTTGCGCACGTTGAACCACCAGGTGTCATATTCCACCGTCAGCCCGTCGAGGTAGTCCACCGACGCATCCTTATACCGATCCGCCAGCTTGCGGATCGCCCCATCTTTGTCCGCCACCTCATAGTTGATCTCCCCCGACGAATAATAACGCTGCAGCGGCTTGAGGATCTGCGACATCGGCATGTCATAGCCCGAGAGCACCGACGAGGTCACCGCGAACACGATCGCCCCGGAATCCGTCTTGAAGTTGTCCCGAAAATAAAAGTGGCCGGACAGCTCTCCGCCGAACACGCCGTGCGAATCCGCCAGCGCCTTTTTCATGAACACATGCCCCACGCGCTCGCGCTTCGGGATGCCGCCGGCGTTGAGGATTTCCTCACGCACCACGCGCGACGACCGCAGGTCGTACGCGATCGCCGTATTGGGATTTTTCTTCAAAAAGTCCTTCGCCAGAAACGCCGTCAGGATGTCGCAGCGCACGATTTTCGCCTGCTCGTCCACGAAGATGCAGCGGTCCGCGTCGCCGTCAAAGCACACGCCAAAATCCGCCGCATGCGACAGCACCGCTTCCTGCAGCTCGCGCAAGTTCG
>CALCHA010000571.1 GCA_937901265.1 uncultured Phycisphaerales bacterium | reverse complement strand
CTTCATGGTGACCTTGCACAATGCTGCAGTTTGCGGGCCAGATGCAATATTTTTTGGCCCGTTTCGCAAGGGTGGCGGAGCGGTTCAGTTGGGGCGGGGCGCGGAGTCCTGCTGTTCGATGCTGGTGCGGATGTCGTTCAAAATCCGCCGATCATCGCTTTCGCTGATCGTCACGCCGTCGGCTGACGCAATGGCCGTGTAGAGCAGGCCGCGACGCAGCACGCGCGACGCCGCAGGCAGCCAGGTCACCTGCACGGCAGACTTGGGCGGTTGCCCCTGCTGGTCCGCCCCACGGATAAATTCCCATGCGTAATTCCAGAAGAGCGTCTCCCCGTGGGTGGTCCGGTCCCCATGCACGCGCGCTGCGGCTGGCACCTGGTCCCTGGCCATAAAGGAAAAGTAATCGCTCCGGGATTCTCCGTTGCCATACACGTGGCCGAAGAGAATCAGACGGGTGTCGCGTGCCACCGAAAAATCAGGAATGACGGCCCCGGTGAAGGTGAGCAGCAGCGCATCGATGCGCACCGCGCTGCCCGGAATGACCACCCGTTCCACTGGCAACGGTTCCTCGCCCTGTGCCTCCAGCGCGAACTGCCGGACGAGCAGGCCGGTCTCGGTGATGTCCCCCGCCGCATCCACTTTCTGCCAGTCGACGGTGAGCTCGGCACGGCGAAAGTGGCCGTTGAGCCGGCCCAGCAAGTCGGCGAAACGCTGGGCTTCCAACGCCACCCGGACGCTTTGCTGCCGCGAACTCCGGGCGTTGGCCAACAGCACCACCGCCAGTCCGGCGATGATGCTCAGCCCCAGCATCATGAAAATCATTCCTACAAAACGTTTCATCAGCGGTGGCGTCGGCTCCCTGCGCGGCGGATCTCCTCCCCCACTATCGGCCGCCCCGAACGTCGAACTTGTCATTTCATGCGGTTCTTCCACAACCCCTGCATTTCTTCCGCCGTCGTCGGTGTCAGAACCGTCTGGTCGCTGGTGCGCATCATCAAAATTTTCCCGGTGCTGTCGACCCACAGGGTCGTGCTGCCGGGGTCCAGCTCGTCGGTGCACTTGATCGCATCCACCGGCCGACCGTTGATCGTCACGCGCTCGTTGCCTTTCACCGACAGCGTGCGCAACGCCAGCTTCCGCGCCGCCGAGTTGTAGACCACAAAGGACATTTCGCTGGGTTTGGTCAAATCCACCAGCCGCGGCCAGGTGTATTCGAGGACCTTGGGCAGCGGTGCCGGGGCCTCGTTGGGAATCACCGCCTCAATCCCGCGGGATTGATCATCATTGAAGATCTGCGTCACATCCCCCTGCCAGGTCACGTGGATCGTGAAGCGCGGCTCGATCACCGGCGGCGGCAACTTCGCCGCCGGATCGCCCTGCCGCACCATCTCCTCGCGCTGCTTCTTCAGCCGCGCCAGGTCTTCTGCCGGGATGCGCGAGCCCTCCCGGTCGAGCACGCCCGCCTCACGCAGCCAGAAGGCCATGCCTTGCCCGGGGTGGGAGGGATCGATCGCGTTGGTGGTCGTCAGATTGTCCCACACGCTGTGGAATGGCTGCTCGACGCCGCTGCGGTCCTTGCTGTAGGACCAATAGGCCATGTTGTGGCCGAAGACCGCCAGCACCCGCGCGTCGCCGCGCGGGAACGATCGTGAATCCACCGCCAGGAAAAAACCGTGCAGGCCCACCACGGCGGATTTGATCGCCGGCGGCGGGTCGGCGTACTCGGAAAACTGGATGTAACCTACATCTTCATTGTTGATTTTCATGCGAAATAACTGCGGCTGATTGTTCATCTTCGCGAGCAGTTGTTCGGCCGTGCACTGCGCCAGCCAGGTCCGGCCGACGTCGACGGCCTTCTTGCGCAGCACCTCGACCTTGGCGGGATCGAGGAGCTCAAAATTCGCCACCATGGCGTCAAAAGTACGGGTCGCCTGGGCCTTGTCTCGCAGCGGCGTGAAGAGCGTCATCGCCACGAACTCCTGCTGCCCCGTGTGAATCAGCAGCCACTGCCGATAGAAGGGAATGCTGGCGCCGGTTTTGGTGGCGGTGCCCTCCATGCTCGCGGCGACGCGCGATGCGTCCTTGCCCGCCATGGTCAGGTCGCGCGAATCGAGGATCTGGACGCCCCGGTAGTTGTTCGATAAATCGGCCGCCAGCGTTTTGGCGTATTGCGCCGCGTTGAGTGGCTCCTTGAGAATCACCCGCTCCACGCTGCCGTTCCACTGCTTCTGGTCCTGCACATAGCTCACCAACTCGAGACCGGCCCGCGAGATCATCCGGGCCCCGGTCGGGGGACTCATCCGGATGCCCGCGCGCTCATCCTTATACGTGGGTCCCAGCAACATGGCGGCATCATCGGGCGCCGCTTCCGCCGCCCCTGCCATCGGCCGCCCATCAGGACCCAGCGGTGTGGCCGCCTGACCCATCGCCGCGCCAGCCAACCCCGCCACCAGTACCGCCGCCCCCGCCCTTGCCACGTTCTGTCTCATCGCCCGCATGCTGCCTCACTTTACTGCAGAGGAATCGACGACGCTGATGCGGATGCACCGCGTTGCCAACTCATCAAAGGTCTTGGAATCCAGATCGGATTGCGGGTCCGGTCCGCTGTAACAAAACGCCACCGCCTGGCCCGGGGTCACCCGCGCCACCCGCAGCCACGCCCCCTGTTTTCCCTCCACCACGCCCGAGAGCTCGACCGCCCCCCAGGTATCAATTTTCCCATAGCGGTAATTCTCGGGCTCTGCCCCGAACAGCTCCACAAAAAGGTCCGTCGCCGCGTTTTGCAAAGCCCGCGCGCTTCCCACGTCCGCATCATACTTGAACACCCCCACGCGTCGCACCCAGTCCCCCTCGCGCGCTTCCCACGCCGTGACCAATCCCGGGACGTGATCATAAAGGTGCACCGGCACGTCAAATGCGGGCGGGAACACCGCCTTGACCACCACCACCTCGTGATGCCGCGACACCAGGTATTGCGCAAAACCCAGCGACGCCGCAAACAGGCCCAGCAGCACCAGCGCCATGGCGAGGCGGCGGGCAGGCGTGAGGGGCCGGGTGTCGATGGGCATGGCAGCGTCCAATAAAAAGCCGTGGCCCCCCATCTTCCCAAGGCCCCCCACCCCAACGCAAGCGCCCGACGGCGTGCGACGCGGAGCAGCCGCAACGCCCGGCAAAAATCGGCAAAGTCTTTTGTTGACGTCGCAAGCTGAGCATAGGGATAAGGGCTGACGGAGAAGACCGGCGCGTGATTACGCCGCACCCCTCATCTCTTTTGTGCCCGCTGAAAAAAACTCAAGACGTCTTGGCCCCGGAAGCCACCGCCGCCACGCCCTCCCCCTTCCCCGCGTCCGCCCCGCATTCCGGACACTTCCCGGAACTGGCCCGCAGGTCATAACCACACGCGGGACACAGGCCATGGCCAAGACGGTAGCGACGACGGCGGTAGCGGCGGAGCCACAGCAGCGGGAACGGCAGGCAGAGGAGGAGGATGAACCAGTGAGGGACGGTGATGGAGTAGAGGCCGATGGTGGTCACCGTACCCGGTTCGGGCGGATAGTTCGCCCAGCAGATTTGGAAGCCCAGGGTTTTTTCCAGGAAGTCCCAGTGAGTGATGCTGGAGTTCCCGCCCCAAGTTGGATAGATGTAGTTGACGGTGTTTTCGCTGTACGTTGCGGCTTGAAGGGGGAATGGCTGCCGAGAGCCGGTCTCGCCGGTCTCATTGATGTCGGCGGTCCGATTGATCATTGCCCGCAATCCGCCGTACTTGCTAGAAAGGTTGATCGCCCAGCTTCTAAAACCATCGTTGGTCCCCCACTGTTCGCCGATACCTGCTCCGTAACCTCGGCCCCAAGACAAAGGCCAAAGAATCGCTGCAGTGAGCGCCATGGTCACCGATATCGTTGCGAGCCCGGCCAACCAGCGTCTACGTCGAAGCAGCAGATGGCTGGCGACAAGGAACGCAACGCCGATCAGCAGGACGTGCCACCAGTGAATGTCGAAGGTCCATTTAAACATGCAAATCTCGAGTTGAACGTGAAGACATATATCATACCACGGTGTTTCCTATAATGAGGAGTCGTTAAGAAACTGCATACCTCGCGGTCAGATGGAAAGAATGAAAATGAGGGCGCAGCCAGTTTCCCATTAATAACATTAGTATATAAATATTTTAATTTATTTAGAATATACTTATTGCTCACCGCGTCCCTCTCTTCCCTCGCGGCACTTTCGCACCCCTCGCAATTCCTTTGCCCCTGCGGCCCTCGCTCACCCGCCAAGCGCCGCCGGCACCGTCCCACTTCGCCCGCTCCCCTCACGCCCCGTACACTTCCGGGATAATCTTTCGCGTTTCATCGCGCAAATAACTCAATATCTGCTGCGAATGTTCGAAGCTCATCACCCGGCGAGCGATCTTCTGGCAATCCTCGATCTCGATGGACCGGATCACTTTTTTCACCTCCGGGATCGAGTGCGGCGTGATGGAGAGCGTCCGCAGGCCCATCCCCAGCAGCAGCATCGTGAACTCAATGTCCGCCCCCAGCTCGCCGCAGAGGGACACGGAGATGTTGGCGCGATTGCCCACCCGCACCACGTTGCGGATCAACGCCAGCACCGCCGGATGCGCCCCGGTATAGAGCCCCGCCACCTTCTGGTTGCCCCGGTCCACCGCCAGCGTGTACTGGATCAGATCGTTGGTGCCGATTGAAAAAAAGTCGCATTCCTTGGCGTAGGTGGAGGCCATGAGTGCGGCGGAGGGGACTTCGATCATCATGACGACGGGGAGATAGGGGTTGTAGGGGATGCCGGCCTCATCGAGTTCTTCCATGACGTCTTTGAGGACCATTTTGGCCTGGCGCAATTCCATGGGGGTGGTGATCATGGGAAACATGATGCGGACGTCGCCGAGGACCGAGGCGCGGAGGAGCGCGCGGAGCTGGACCTTGAACATGTCGAGGTTCGCGAGGCAGAGCCGGATGGAGCGGCAGCCGAGGAAAGGGTTGTCCTCGGGGTCGCGCTCCTGCCAGGGGGAGTATTTGTCGGCGCCCAGGTCGAGGGTGCGGATGACGATGGGGCGACCGGCGAGCTTGCGGATGGCTTCGGCGTAGGCGGCGTAGTGGTCGTCCTCGGTGGGTTCTTTTTCGGAGGCGAGGTAGAGGAACTCGGTGCGGTAGAGGCCGATGCCGGTGGCGCCTTTGGCGAGGGTGTTCTCGACTTCGTGGGGGAACTCGATGTTGCCCATGAGGGTGATTTCGGTGCC